>JAYVNF010000540.1:0-2535 GCA_043758575.1 Rhodoferax sp. | reverse complement strand
TTCTTGGAGCGCCAGGCGCCCAGCAGAATCAGCAAGCCCGGCACCAGAATCAGGGCCCAGATGATTTTGTCCAGGTGCAGCTTGACCCAGGCAATGTTGCCAAAGAAATAGCCCACGCTGACGATGCCCACCACCCACAGCGTGCCGCCCAGCACATCAAACAGCGTGAAGCGCGCACGCGTCATCTGCGCCACCCCGGCCACAAAGGGCGCGAAGGTGCGCAAAAAGGGCATGAAGCGCGCCGCCACAATGGTGATGCCACCGTAGCGCTCGTAAAAAGCATGGGCCTGGTTGAAGGCCTTTTTATTAAAGAAGCGCGAGTCTTCCCACTGGAACACCTTGGGGCCTATGAAGCGGCCAATCGTGTAATTGCTCTGGTTGCCCAGAATGGCAGCCGCCAGCAGCAGGCCCACCGCCAGGCCGTAATGCATGAGGCCGGCACCGCACATGGCACCCACCACAAACAAGAGCGAGTCGCCCGGCAAAAACGGCATGACGACCACGCCGGTCTCAACAAAAATAATCAGGAACAAGAGCGCATAGACCCACAGGCCGTAGTTCTGGATGAAGACCTCCAGGTGCTTGTCCACATGCAAAATGAAATCGAGAAGTTGGGGAATAAGGTCCATGGCGGCGATTATCCCTGTGCCGCGTGACGCCGCTGCCGCACCCTAAAATGCCCGGGTGAACGCCATCCCAACCCCCGCCCCCCGCCGCCCCATCCGTGACCTGCCGGATGAGCTGATCAGCCAGATTGCTGCCGGTGAAGTGGTGGAGCGCCCGGCCTCGGTAGTGCGCGAACTGGTGGACAACGCGCTGGATGCGGGCGCCACCCAGATCACCGTGCGCCTGTTGGCCGGTGGCGTGCGCCTGATCAGCGTGGAGGACGACGGTGGCGGCATTCTGCGCGAGGAGCTGCCGATTGCCTTCAGGCGCCACGCCACCAGCAAGATTGGCAGCCTGCAGGACTTGGAGTCGGTGGCCACCATGGGCTTTCGCGGTGAAGCCCTGGCCGCCATCAACGCCATTGCCGACTGCGCCATCCTCTCGCGCGCCAGCGGTATCAACGAGGCCTTTTTGCTGGACGGCCGCACCGGTGAATTGAAGCCGGTGGCGCGCAGCACCGGCACCACGGTGGAAGTCAAAGAGCTGTTCTACAGCACGCCGGCGCGGCGCAAGTTTTTAAAGACCGATGCCACCGAACTGGCCCACTGTATCGAATCGGTACGCCGCCATGCCCTGGCCCGCCCCGACGTGGGCTTTGCCATCTGGCACGAGGGCCGACTGGTGGAGCAGTGGCGCAAATGTGGCGCACTGGCGCTGGGCGCCTTGGCTGGCGACACACTGGCCGGCGCCGACCTTGCGCTCGGTGCACCTGCGCTGGGCGGCCTGCAAGCCGCCAGCGCCGAGGCCCTGGACGCGCTGGACCAGCGCCTCTACGACGTGCTGGGTGCCGACTTTGTGGCCAACAGCGTGCGCGTCAACTGGTCCGGCTCCAAGGCAGCGCAAATGGCGCGCTTGGACGCCGCACCCAGCCTGCGCGTCTGGGGCCGCGCCGGCATCCCCGACGCTGCACGTTCGCGCGCCGACCAGCAGTTTGCCTATGTGAACGGCCGCTTTGTGCGCGACAAGGTCATCACCCATGCCGCCCGCAGCGCCTATGAGGACGTGCTGCACGGCAACCGCCAGCCGGTCTATGCGCTGTACCTGGCGATGGAGCCGACGCGGGTGGATGTGAACGTGCACCCGACCAAGATCGAGGTGCGCTTCAGAGACAGCCGCGAGGTGCACCAGGCCATACGCCATGCCGTGGAAGACACCCTGGCCGTGCCGCGCGCGCAAGCGGCGGCGGATGCGGCCGCGTCTGCGGACTCGCTCCTTGTGACCGTCAGCGCCGACGGCGCAGCCGGTCCGCAGCCAAGTGCTGCGGCATTCGCACTGAGCCCAACGCGTGCGACGCCCACCCCGATGTACTCGGCGCAACCGGCCATGCAATTTGGCCGCCCCCCCGAAGGCGGCCACAGGGTCAGCGAGCTGGGTGCCTTGTGGCAGCGCAGCGAGAGCGCCGGTGCAGCCACTGGCACCTTACCTGCCACAGCCCCGCAGCCACAAGACAGCGCTGGCGCAAATGGCTATGCGTTTACTCTCCAAGCCGCAGCCGGTGTTGCACCAACACGGCCCCCGGCACCTGACTTGCCCGCCGGCCACTGGCCCATGGGCCGCGCGCTGGCACAGCTGGCCGGCGTCTACATCCTTGCAGAGAACACGCAAGGCCTGGTGGTGGTGGACATGCATGCGGCGCACGAGCGCATCGTCTACGAGCGCCTGAAAAACCAGCTCGGCACGGCTAGCACGGGCGACGGCCTGTTGCAGGGCTTGTCCAGCCAGCCTCTGCTCATCCCCATGACCTTTGCCGCCACGCCGACCGAGGTGGCCACGGCCGAGGCCCATGCCGACACCCTGCGCACCCTGGGCCTGGAGATCACACCCTTCTCGCCCAAGACCCTGGCGGTGCGCGCCGTGCCCTCGGCCCTG
>JAYVNF010000539.1:0-7982 GCA_043758575.1 Rhodoferax sp. | reverse complement strand
ACTGCTTCTGCAGGCCCGGTAAATAAACGCCCGCAGCGCGTAGCCGCGGCACACCGGCATGCAGCATGTAAGCCACCGGTGGATTCACCCATTTCATGGACGGGCTGCTGCCAGCGGGCCGGTCGGTGGCACGGTGGGCAAATTTGCCGCCCACTGGTCGGGCATCACAAAACGCCGCAAAACAAGCGCGGATTTCTGCGCGGCTGAGGCTGGCGTAGTGGTCCATACAGGCCGGCCACTGGGTGGGCCAGGCCAGGCTTTGCACCAGCTCGCGCGGTAAGCCAAAAGGCAGATCAAAACCGCCAATCCAGTTGCCCTCCAAGGCCATGCAGGCAGAAAACGCTTCCAGCGTCGGCAGCTGTTCCAGGCGCAGCAGCTGCACCCGCCCCTGCTGCAGCCGTCCCCAGGCCAGCACGATGGGTTTGCGTGGGCTTGGGCTACTGGAAAAATCGCAGCCCAACAGCTCGGTTGCCGTGGCGGTGGTGGTACTGATGGTCATGGCAGTAGTGGTGGCTGGCCTACCGGCCACTAACCCAGGGACAGCGCGGCCACACCCAGACCGATACAGGCGGCACCGGCCAACCGCGCCAGCCGGTCGCCCTCGCCCAGCAAATGGCCGCCCAGCAGCGCTGCAAACAGCATGGAGACCTCGCGCGCCGGCGCCACATGGCTGAGCGGCGCCATTTGCAGGGCGTACAGCACCAGCACATAGGACACCGGGCTTACCGCGCCGACCCACAGGGCAGATTTCCATTGGCGCGCCCATACCGCGCGCGCCGTGCTGCGGTCCTGCAACACGGCCGGCAGCATCAGCAGGGACTGCACGCAGCAGGCCATGTAGAACATCAGCATGGGCGACAACAACAAGGCCTTGACCGAGTAGCCATCCACCAGCGTGTAGCTGGCAATGCACAGACCGGTCAACAGGCCATATGCCATGCCCCAACGCATACGCTCACGCTGTGCGGCACTCTGCGCATTGCGCCAGATGCCGGGGCCGCCGGCAATCAGAAACACTCCCAGCACCACGGCCGCCAGTCCGGCAAAACCCGCCAGCGAAATATGTTCGCCAAACAGACCAATCGCCACCAGCGACGAGAGCAAGGGACCGGAACCACGCGCCAGCGGATACACCACCGTCAAGTCGGCCTTGCGGTAGCCGCGCAGCAGCACGATGAAATACAGCACATGAATCAGGCCACTGGCGGCGACGGCAGCCCAGGCCGTAGCGCTCCACATCACGATTTGCTGCCAAGCCAGGTACAGCCCCACAGGTGCCCACACCAACACGATGAACAGCGCAATGAAAAAGGCATAGCGCACATCGCCATCGGCCTTCTTGGCCGCAATGTTCCAGCCGGCATGCAGCAGGCCCGCCAGGATCACCAGCGCCAGCGCCGAGAGCGGCATTTAGAGCGTTGGGGGCAACATTTCAGGCGCGGCCGATGATGGAGGCCGTAGCCATCAGTTCTTCCAGCAGCGCCAGCGAGACCTTGCCCGAGACCGAGTACGGATCGAGCTCGGGCTTCTCTGCGTACTTTAGCAGGATGCTGGTGTTGACCTTGGACATGTTGACCTGGCCCATGGTCCAGCCACCAAAGCGGCGCTCGGAAATTTCTTCGTAATGCAGCAGCACCACGTCCTTGTGGCGCGGGTCTTTCTGGATGTGGCCGTACAGGTCACTCACCGCGGTGCGCCCACCTTCTATGGCCTGCAGAAAAATGCCGCCGCCATAGCACAGGATACCGGTGATGCCGCTGCCCGGGTTGAACTGGCGCGACTGCAAAAGAATGTCGTCAATGGCGCTGCAAGCAGGGTCAATGGCACGGCTGGCATAGAGCAAACGGACCAACATGGCTTTAGCCTTTCCGGGGAATCAGGGACAGGAATTCGCGACGCAAATCAGGGTTCTTCAGGAAGGCCCCGCGCATGACCGAGTTGATCATCTTGCTGTCCATGTCTTTGACGCCGCGCCAGGACATGCAGTAGTGGCTGGCCTCCATGACGATGGCCAGGCCATCGGGCTGGGTTTTTTCCTGGATCAGGTCGGCCAGTTGCACCACCGCCTCTTCCTGGATTTGCGGGCGGCCCATGATCCATTCGGCCAGGCGCGCATACTTGGACAGACCAATCACATTGGTGTGCTCGTTGGGCAAAACGCCGATCCAGATCTGGCCAATCACCGGACAGAAGTGGTGGCTGCAGACGCTGCGCACCGTGATCGGCCCGACAATCATCAGCTCGTTCAAATGCTCGGCATTGGGGAACTCGGTGATGCTGGGAGCTGGCACATAGCGGCCCTTGAAGACCTCGTTGAGGTACATCTTGGCGACGCGCCTGGCCGTGTTGTCGGTGTTGTGGTCGCGCTCGGTGTCTATCACCAGGCTGCTGAGCACGCCCTTCATTTTTTCCTCGACCTCGTCGAGCAGCGCCTCCAGCTCACCGGGTTCTATGAACTGCGCGATGTTGTCATTGGCATTGAACCGTTTGCGCGAGGCCTGGATGCGCTCACGGATTTTGACGGAAACCGGAGTCCCCTCTTCGGCATCGTTTGGGTTCATGCTGCTCTGCGATTTCATTAACATGGAATGATGTTACCAGTCTTTAAGCTTTAGGGTTATAGCGCAAAAGGGCCCTTCCACACTGGCGTCAGTGCTATCAAATCAGTAGTCTCGGCCACTCAGAAAGAGGGTCAGGCGCATCAGGCCAAAGGCCAGGCGGTCCTTCAGACGCTGCCACAGCGGCCGGTGGGCAAACTGCGCCGGGTCGAGCTGCACGCTGTGCTGGGCGATGGCCTGGTTGAGTGGCTCCAGCAGGGTTTGGGCAAAGGCCAGATCGTCCACCACCACATTGGCCTCGCGGGCCAGCAGCAGGCTCAAAGGGTCCAGATTGGAGGAACCCACGGTGGCCCATTTGCCGTCAATCACCGCCACCTTGGCGTGCAGAAAGCCGGCCTGGTATTCGTGAATCTCCACGCCGGCATCCAGCAGCATGCTGTACACCGGTTTGGCGGCATGGAACTGCATGAAGAACTCGTAACGCCCCTGCAGCAGCAGACGCACCCGCACACCGCGCTGCACCGCATGGATCAGCGCGCGGCGCAGTTTGGCACCGGGCAAAAAATAGGCATTCGAAATCAGCACCTCGTGGCGCGCGCGTGCGATGGCATGGCGGTAGGCGCGCTCTATGCCGGCGCGGTGGCGCAGGTTGTCACGCAACAGCAGCGCCGCGCGCATGCCGTGGCCCTCGCCCGTGCTGCTGGCGCCAAAGTCCGTCTGCGCCTGCAGGTGCGGCAAGGCCACCAGCCGCTCCAGCGCACGGCGCGCCTGGTTAAACTGACCGCGCTCCAGCTCGCGCGTGGCTTGCAGCCGCTGCCAGAATTGCTCCATGGTGCGGTGCATAGCGGCGACCAGCGGGCCCTGCACCTGCACGGCAAAATCCAGACGCGGCGTGCTTTGCAGACCGTGGTTGAGTTCGAAAAAATCGTCCAACACATTGATGCCGCCGCAAAACGCCAGCTGCCCATCCACCACACAGAGCTTGCGGTGCAGGCGGCGCCAGCGCCCCGGAATCAAAAGGCCCAGCGAACCCAAGGGTGAGAACTGGTGCCACAGCACACCGCTGCTGCGCATGCGCTCAATCCAGCGCAGCGGCAGCTCCGGCGTGCCAATGCCATCCACCACCAAATGCACGGCCACACCGCGCAGGGCGGCGCGCTCCAGGGCGCCCAGCACGGCCTCGCCGACCGCGTCGTCATGAAAAATATAGGTTTCCAGCAGCACCTCGTGCAGCGCCCCGTCCAGCGCCGCCACCAAGGCCGGAAAAAAGGCCTGCCCGCTGATGAGCAGTTGCACCGAGTGGCCCGTGCGCAGGATGGACATGTCAGGCCTGCTTCGTGGGCGCGAACGCAGAGCGCGGGGCCGCCATGTCATGTCAACTCAAACTCGGCGATCAGCGGCAGGTGGTCCGACATGCGCCACCAGATGCGACCCCTGGGCACGTGCTGGGCCACTGGCGTCATGCCACGGACAAACACATGGTCGAACTGCAGCAGCGGCATGCGCGAGGGAAAGGTCGGTGTCGGGCTGCTGGAACAGCTGCGCAAACCCACCGTGGCCAATGTCCGCGACAGCAGCGCGCCCCAGTCGTTGAAATCACCGGCCACCAGCAACGGCGCATGCGCCGGAATTTCACGCGCGATGAACTGTGCCAGCTGCGCCAACTGGCGCACCCGGCTGGCGCGCACCAGGCCCAGATGCACCACAACCACATGCACCGAATGGCCATCCACCGCGACCTCGGCATGCAGCAGGCCACGCTGCTCAAAGCGGTGGTCCGACATGTCCTCGTGCTGGTGCGCCAGTACCGGCCAACAGGACAGCATGGCGTTGC
Source organism: Rhodoferax sp. (assembly GCA_043758575.1). Taxonomy (GTDB): domain Bacteria; phylum Pseudomonadota; class Gammaproteobacteria; order Burkholderiales; family Burkholderiaceae_C; genus Allorhodoferax. The sequence continues at coordinate 3,590 of JAYVNF010000539.1, read as the reverse complement.
CATGCTCGCCGTGGCGGGTGATGGCATTGGTGCGGTAGACCACGTTGTATCCCTCGGGCGCCAGAAAATCCGCCTGCGCCGCATCCGGCCACTGCTTGAAGTAAGCGGCTTCGCGCCGGTGCATTTTGCGCACCTCCTGCAGGCAGACGATGTCGGCGTCGAACTGCTCCACCGCATGGCCCAGGTTGTGGATTTCCAGGCGCCGTGTCGGCCCCAGGCCCTGCACGCCCTTGTGGATGTTGTAGGTAGCCAGGCGGATGCGGGTCATGCCACCTGGCCCTGTTGGTGCATGGCGAAAAAGCGCGGCAGCATCAGAATAGCCTCGGCGTTGGACGGCGAAAAGCACAGCTCGGCGGCGTCCACATAGGGCAGCCATTGGTAGTGGGTGTGTTCGCGCGGGCTCAGGGTCACCGGCGTGCCCGCCGGCACCTGCAAGCCGAACACGCGTTCGGTGTTGTACAGCGTGCCGGGCGCATAGCGGCGCAGCCAGCGCTCATAGATGTTGTAGACGTTCTCCAGCTGCCAGTCCTGCAAGCCAGCGTGCAAGGGGCTTGTGGCGCTGCAGTCGATGCCGGTTTCTTCCTGCACCTCGCGCATGGCGGTGTCGGCAAAGCTGTGCGTCAGCGCGTCCTTGCTGCCGGTGACGGATTGCCAGAACACGGTGTCGGGCGTGTCGGCGCGGCGGATCAGCAGCACGTCTAGGGCCGGGGTGTAAATCACCACCAGCACGGACTGCGCAATCTTGTAGGGTCGAATCAAAAAAACCTCCGTATGGCGCACTGCTGTGCGAGCTTGCCCAGGGCATCGCCCATGAAAAAGGGCGCTGAATCAGCGCCCTTTCATTGTGCACCACCGCAGCAGTGGCCCCCAGCGTGCGGGGGTTCGATCAAGCCGGCTTGGCCGCCAGCTCCACATTGCGCAGCCGGATATGCAGCTCGCGCAATTGCTTCTCATCCACCAGGCTCGGCGCTTGCGTGAGCAGGCACTGGGCACGCTGGGTCTTGGGGAAGGCAATCACGTCGCGAATGGACTCGGCGCCGGTCATCATGGTGACGATGCGGTCCAGGCCAAAGGCCAGGCCACCATGCGGAGGCGCACCGTACTGCAAGGCGTCGAGCAGGAAGCCGAACTTGAGCTGGGCTTCTTCAGGTGTGATCTTCAGGGCATCGAAGACCTTTTGCTGCACATCGGCGCGGTGGATACGGACCGAGCCGCCACCCATTTCCCAGCCATTCAAGACCATGTCATAGCCCTGCGAGATGCACTTTTCGGGCGCCGTGACCATCCAGTCTTCATGGCCTTCCTTGGGCGCGGTGAAGGGGTGGTGCACCGCGGTGTAGCGCTGGTTGTCCTCGTCGAACTCGAACATGGGGAAATCGACCACCCACATCGGGCGCCAGCCGGCCGTGAACAGGCCATTCTTCTTGCCGAACTCGCTGTGGCCGACCTTGATGCGCAGGGCACCAATGGCGTCGTTGACGATCTTCTCTTTATCCGCGCCAAAGAAGATCAGGTCGCCGTCCTGGGCGCCAGTGCGTGCCAGCACTTCGGCAATCGCCTTGTCGTGGATGTTCTTGACGATGGGGCTTTGCAGGCCGTCACGGCCCTTGGTCACGTCATTGACGCGGATATAGGCCAGGCCCTTGGCGCCGTAAATCTTGACGAACTCGGTATAGGCGTCGATCTCGCCACGGCTGATGCCGCCGCCCTCTTTGGAGCCACCGGGCACGCGCAGGGCCACCACACGGCCGCCCTTCATGGTGGCAGCACCCGAGAAGACCTTGAAGTCCACATCGGCCATGACATCGGTGACTTCGGTGAACTGCAGGTTCACGCGCAAATCCGGTTTGTCGGAGCCGTACAGGCGCGCGGCGTCCTGGTAGGTCATGACCGGGAAGGCACCCAGGTCCACGCCAATGGTGTTCTTGAAGACGGTGGTAATCATGCCCTCGAACATCTCGCGGATGTCTTCCTCGCTGAGGAAGGAGGTCTCGATATCGATTTGCGTGAACTCGGGCTGGCGGTCGGCGCGCAGGTCTTCGTCACGGAAGCATTTGGTGATCTGGTAGTAGCGGTCAAAGCCGGCCACCATCAAGAGCTGCTTGAACAGCTGGGGCGACTGCGGCAACGCAAAGAAGTGGCCGTCGTGCACACGGCTGGGCACCAAGTAGTCGCGCGCGCCTTCGGGCGTGCTCTTGGTCAGCATCGGGGTCTCGATGTCGACAAAGCCGTTGGCGTCCAAAAACTTGCGCACTTCCATGGCCACGCGGTAGCGCAGCATCAGGTTGTTTTGCATATAGGGGCGGCGCAGGTCCAGCACCCGGTGGGTCAGGCGCGTGGTTTCCGACAGGTTGTCGTCATCGAGCTGGAACGGCGGCGTGACCGAGGGGTTGAGCACCTTGAATTCGTGGCACAGCACTTCGATCTTGCCGCTCTTGAGGTTGTCATTGGCTGTGCCTTCGGGGCGCGCGCGCACTAGGCCTTTGATTTGCACGCAGAACTCGTTGCGCACACCTTCGGCGACCTTGAACATGTCGGCGCGGTCTGGGTCGCAGACCACCTGTACATAGCCTTCGCGGTCGCGCAGGTCGACAAAGATCACGCCGCCGTGGTCGCGGCGGCGATTGACCCAGCCGCACAGGGTAACGGTTTGGCCCAACAGGGCTTCGGTCACAAGACCGCAATAGTGGGAGCGCATGGCCATGGCTTGCTTTCAGAACACTGCACTAACGGCAGCTGGTTTTACAAAGAGGTATTGGGAACAGTGGACGCCGATGACAGCGGATGCGGCTGCGGATGTGCGTGCGGCGCAGGCGCTACCGAGCCCATGGAGATCACGTAGGTCAGCGCCTCGTCGACGCTCATCTCCAGCTCGATCACTTCGGCGCGCGGCAGTATCAAAAAGAAGCCGCTGGTCGGGTTGGGGGTGGTGGGCACATACACGCTCACCATGTCCGCGCCCAGGTGGCTTTGCACTTCGCCGCCGGGCACGCCGGTCTGGAAGGCAATGGTCCAGCTGCCCGCGCGCGGGTACTGCACCAGCAGGGCGGTGCGAAAAGCATTGCCGTTGCTGGAGAACAGCGTGTCAGAGACCTTTTTGACGCTGTTGTAGATCGACTTGACGATGGGGATGTTGGTAAACAGGCTGTCCCACTGGCGCAGCCACCAGCGCCCGGCCACATTGGATACCAGGGCACCGGTGATCAGCATGCCGGAGACCACCAGCAACACGCCCAGGCCGGGAATATGGTGCAGCCGTTCGATCAGCGGCGCCAGATCGGTGGGCGTGACCGCGGAGAGCATGGAGAGCAATCCGAAGAACACCGAATCCATGGTGCCCATCAGCCAAAGCAGCACCCAAATGGTGATGGCCAGTGGCAGCCAGACCATCAGGCCGGTGAGCAGGTATTTTTTAAAGGGCACGGTGGCTCCGGTTGTGGGCTGAATTTAACCGGCTGCTGGCGCTGGTTTGGACGCCGGGGCTGCTGCGGGAGCTGCGCTGTCGGACTTGCTGCTGGCGCTGGCTTCCCCACTGGGCGTAGCTGCAGCAGCAGGCGCTGCCTCGCCACCGACGGCGGGGGCCACCGCCG
>JAYVNF010000538.1:0-2539 GCA_043758575.1 Rhodoferax sp. | reverse complement strand
CATAGAAAACGGCGGCAGCTTGGGCGGCGGCTGCTTTGTGCTGCGGCTGCCCTGAGCACACTGCGAAGACCTCAGGCGACCATGGCCCTCACCCTGCGCAACGCCAGCGTCCTGGTCATAGACGACTTCCAGGGCATGCGCACCATGCTGCGCGATTTCGTGCGCTCCATGGGTGTGAGCACCATAGACACGGCCAGCAGCGGCAAAGACGCGATCGCCCAGCTCAATGCCAACCGCTATGACATTGTGATTTGCGACTACAACCTGGGGCCCGGGCCCAACGGCCAGCAGGTGCTGGAAGAGGCCAGGCTGAAAAACCTGATCGGTGTGGCCACGGTCTGGGCCATGGTGACGGCCGAGAAGACACCGGAGATGGTGATGGGTGCGGCCGAGGTGCGGCCCGACGATTACTTGCTCAAGCCTATCAACCAGGTGGTGCTGGAAACCCGCTTGAGCCGGCTGATTGCGCGCAAGCACGTGCTGGCTCCCATCGAGGCTTCGGTCAAGTCCCTGAACTACAGCGATGCGATTGCCCAGTGCGACCAGCAGCTCAAGGCCCGCGTGGCCTATCCCCAGGAAATTTTGCGCGTCAAGAGTGACTTGCTGCTGGCCGTGGGTGAGCACGGCGCGGCTGGCGCCTTGTTCGCATCGATACTGGCCGAGCGCAACGTGCCCTGGGCCCAAACCGGGCTAGGCAAAATCCATTTTCACGCCCGCCAATTTGCCCAAGCCAAGGAAATTTTTCAGCAGGTGCTGCGCGAGCACACGGTGTACATGGAAGCCTCGGACTGGCTGGCCAAGTCCTGCAACCGCATGGGTGACACCCAGGAGGCCGAACAGGTGCTGCTGGATGCCGTGAAGATCTCGCCGAATTCACCCAGCCGGCAAAAAATACTCGGCCAGACCGCCTACCGCAATGGCTCGTTGGACGTGGCCCAGACGGCCTTCGAGAAGACCATCAAGATTGGCGAATTTTCTCCGCACAAGGCGCCCGGCGCCTACACCGGTCTGGCCCGGGTGCTGGCCGACCGGGACGCGCCCTACGAGGCCCTCAAGACCCTGGCCCTGAGCAAGCTGGAGTTCAAGTACAACACCGAGGCCGCCATCCAGACCGGCGCCACCGAAAGCGCAGTCTACCAGCAGATGGGCCAGAGCGAGCGCGCCGAGTCGGTCATGGCCGATGTCGAAAAGTTGTTGGAAAAAGCCGCCGGCCGGGTCAGTGCCGAAGCTTCTCTAGAAGTGGCCAGAGCCCTGTTCGCGCTGGGTATGACGGAGCGCGCCTGTACCTTGCTGCAGGACGTGGTACGCAACAACCATGAAAACCTGGAGGTCTCAGAAAGCATAGAGACCCTGTTCAAGGACTTAGGGCTGCATGCCGAGGGCCAGGCACTGATTGCCCAGTCCAGCGGCGAGGTGGTGGCCATCAACAACCAGGGCGTGACCCTGGCCAAGGGTGGCGATTTGCTGGGCGGCGCCAACCTGCTGCGCAGTGCTTCTGCCAAGCTGCCCAGCAACGAGGTGATATTGATCAACCTCTGCGGCCTGCTGATTGCCCTGCTGAGCAAAGAGGGCAAGAACCACCGGATTGCCACCGAGGCCAGAGAGTTGTTGGACCGGGTGCGCGTCATCAACCTGGGCAACAAGAACTACCACGTTTACCGGGCGGCACTGAACCGCATCATGGGCGGGCGCTAGCTCCCTGCATGCACCTGCGCTTGCTTGGCGCTTAAATCAGCTGGGCGTGCTCGATCTTGGTACAGCGGTTGTACACCGCGTCCAGTCCGGCGGCGCGCACCAACGCATCGGCCTGCAGGTTGCTGATACCCAGCTGCTGCCAGAAACAGGTGGCACCGATAGCGATGGCCTGCTCGGCAATCGGCAGCATGTCCTCGGCCCGACGAAACACGTCCACCATGTCCACCGCAAACGGGATGTCGGCCAGCGTGGCGTAGCAAGGCTCGCCCAGAATGGTGCTGCCGGCGTAGCGCGGGTTCACCGGCACGATGCGGTAGCCCGCAGCCTGCAGGTAGCGTGCGACTCCAAAGCTGGGTCGGCTGGCATCGGCAGAGAGCCCCACCACGGCGATGGTGTGGCAGTTCTGCAGGATGCGTTGGAGGGTGGTGGGGGTGTTCATCATGGCTGTTGGATACTACGCGCTCCACCCCATAGCTGCCCTGAAAAACCCGTTCTTGCAAAGCGCCTCCCATGAAACATTCCTCCGGCTCCACCCGTCTGGTCTATTCCACCGACAGCGGGCGCATCTGCCCGGACTGCGGACAGTCCCTGGCGGCCTGCAGCTGCAAGGCGGCCAATGCCAAACCGCTGGGCGATGGCAATGTACGCGTCAGCCGCAAAACCAAGGGGCGCGCCGGCAAGGGAGTCACCCTGGTCAAAGGCCTGCCGCTGGACGCCATCGCTCTTGCCGCCCTGGGCAAGCAGTTGCGCACGGCCTGTGGCTCGGGCGGCACGGCCAAGGACGGCACTCTGGAAATCCAGGGCGACCATGTGGAGCGGGTGATGGAGCTGCTCAAAGCCCAGG
>JAYVNF010000537.1:0-8061 GCA_043758575.1 Rhodoferax sp. | reverse complement strand
CATCAACAGATTTTACGTACCCGATCTGCTTCTGCACGCCACTCATCGGCAATGACGGATTTTTATCAGGCTTGGAAAGCTATTCTTAGCCACGTCCTTATTCCACTTCCTTATCAATAGTCCTCATTTGTACGCCACCAGTCGCTCAACCGAAAGAGCGTGTTGAAAGGAAAAATGGCAGCCCTGCTACAGGCTGCCATTTTGAAGATCCCGACAACTTAAGGTCAGACGCTCACAGTTGTCCGCGCTTTGTAGCGGTTCATCTTCGCTGCAAAGCGGTGACGCCAGTCCACATAGGGCTCAAATCCCGGTTGTTCTTCACACATTTTTAGAGTTTGTGCATGAATCTCTGCATCGCTCTGGCTGAGGTCCAGCGGCACCAGGAAGGGCTGCGGGAAATACCAATCCGTGTCCACAAACAGTTCCAGATTGTTGCCTTCCGGGTCATGGCAGTAGATGCTCCAAGAGATGCCATGGTTTCCGACCAAAATGCTTTGAACATTTTCCGCTTGGAGGATGATATTCAATTCGCGCAAATCTGCCAAGTTTCCGACACGGAAGGATATCTGGTTGATGATGCTGCCAAATTGTTCGTGGTAGGGGTTGGGTGGAATGCCGTCCGGCTTCCCGGAAACCAGAACCAGCTGGTGGTGATCCAGTGGGTCGCGGGATAGAAAAACTAGGTTCATTCCAAGCACTTCGCCACGGTCGGTGACCGTGAAGCCCAGCACTCGGCTGTAAAAGTCTTCCATGCGTGCTATGTCTTTCACCGCAAAACCCATGTGACTGAACATCAGGTTGGGTTTGTAGCTGGGCTTTACTTCGGTTGTCATATTGGCTCCTATTAATTCATTGGCTAACGTCGTATTCGATGTGGCTGAGCGCCCCATCAAACATGTCTTTGAGTCCCACAACGTGGGCACGCATGGAGGCGCGTTCAGGGGCAGCCAGCATGGTTGCCAAATCGTCCCGGCTTGCAAACTCGACCAACACTTGGCATACCACAACGGGCGGGTTGTCCTCGCGCGAGGTGGGCCACAGGCAATTGGCATCTTTAACGCCGGGTATGCCCCGTAGCATGGGAATCAGCACGCTGTCCATGGTGTGCCGGAACGGGCTCTCCATTCCGGGCTTAACAGTGCCGCACCAGAATGCGGAGCGAATACATTGGGTCTTTTGCATGGTGTGGGTAACCGTTTCAAGCCAAGGGCGTGACCATGGTTTCGACACCCAGCAAGGCCTTGCCATAAATTTCTTTGGCAACCTGAGGCAATGCGACTGCATGTCCGGCGGCGGTATTGGAGTCGCGCCACAAGCGCTGCAGCGGGCTCGATTCGGAAAATGCGCCGGAGCCGTGCGCGGATACCAGCATGTTGATGGACTCTACGACGTTGGTGATAGCGTAGGTTGTGTCGCAGCGCATGCGGGCACGCGATATGAGATCGGGGTGTTCGCCGCGCTCGGCAAAGCGCGTTATGTCACTCGCCGCACGATAAGCCAGCAAATGGGCAATATCAATCTTTTGCGAAGCCTCTGCAATCTGCAGCTGAAACGCAACGGAGTCAGACTGTTTGCCATAGACGGTGTAGGCAATCGCGCGCTTGTTTGCAGACTCTATGGTGTACTTCAGAGCAGCGCGTCCCATGCCCAGTTGCGGACCGGCCAAGATCAACGCGGCCAGGGGTACAAATGCGCATCGATACAGAGGCTCGTCTTTAATCTCGGTACTGTAGTCACTGGCCAGCGCGCGGGGCATGGAGTACATGCGGTGGTCTGGCACAAAAACGTCATTGGCAACAATGCAGTTGCTTCCGCTGCCACGCATGCCCACTGTGTGCCAGGTGTCTTCAATGGTCAATTCAGACATTGGCACGTAGGCCAGATACTGGTCAATGACGTTGCCATTGGCATCTTGCTCGACCAGGCCGATCAAGCCCCAATCGGCATGCAGGCAACCCGATGCGTAATACCACTTGCCCGACACCACCATGCCGCCGTCCACGGCACGGCGGCGCGTTTGCGAGCTGGGCGTAAACACGCCGGCAACACGTGCTTTGGGGTTGGCGCCATAAATTTCCTGTTGCGCTTGCATGGGCAAGAGCGACGAGAACCAGGTACAGACCCCAATCAGGTTCACGACCCAGGCGCTCGAAGGGCAAGTCTCGGCAAGTATGGAGACCACGTCCAGGTGCGTCTCCACGCCGGCCTGGTAGCCACCAAAGCGCGTGGCCTGCATGATGCGGAAAAAGCCGGCTTCTTCGAAGGCCTGGATGTTTTCTTCCACGACGCGTCGGTCGTTTTCGGTCTGCAAGGCATTGCGCTTGAGCATGGGCTCCAGGGCGCGTGCCCGTGCGATAAGGGCTTCGATCTCGGTTGCGGCTACGCGTTGGGATTCAATGGTGTTGTGTTGCATGGGGTTTTGTCTCCTTGATGAATGGTGTGTTGGTGTTAATCGGACCTGGCTGTTACCAGCCTTGCTGGCTGTGCCACTGCACGCTGGGCTGGTGCACCTGAATTTGCTTGTATTTGCCACTGAAATACACCAGGGGTGGACACGGGGTGCCGTGGCTGACGTGCGTGACTTCGCCGATGTAGAGCAAGTGATCTCCGGCCGGGTGAATGTCCACTACGCGGACTATGACGTGGGCCAAGCTGCCATGCAGCAGAGGGAAGTCATAGTCGTCGAAGAAGGGGGTTTCCAGTGTCTCACTCCGGCGTCCGCCGAAGTGCGCGCTCAGGTCCTCTTGGCACTCGCACAAAATGTTGACACCGTACTGGTTGCCAAGGCCCACCGTGCTGGCAAACAGGGATTGCTTGCGCACGGAGACCATCACCAGCAGCGGTGCCAATGACACGGACATAAATGCATTGGCCGTCATTCCTGCGGCCTGGCCGTCGCGCAAATAGCTCACTACCGTCACACCTGTGGTGAAGTGGCCCATGACCGAGCGAAAGACCGCGGGGTCAGCTGATTGAATAGATGTTTGTGTGGCAGGCATGGCGCAGATTTTCATCACACCTGTGTTTGCCTACCATCCGGACTTTCCTTGCGTCACAACGCCATTGCGTCATTGTGACGAATCGCTATTCAGTCTCTTTGGCCCAGATGGAGCGCTTGCTGTCGAGCCACTGGGCAATGTGGTTTCTGGAAAATTCAACGGCTTTTCCGGTGAGATCTGGGCTGCACCCCAGTGCCTGCAACATCATGCGAACAGCTGAATCCATATAGGCTTGGAGCTCCACTACACCATGACGCACGGCTTGTACGCATCCTGCTGAAGCACCCATCAAAAAATCATTGGCAACGACGTCATTGTCAAACCGGAACTGCCCCAGTTCCTTTCCGCGCTGCAGGTCGCGGGTCATGTGGATGGAGATCATGGACTCATGCGGCCAGGCGTCCATGCGCGTGATGAAAGCTGCCCAGCCCGGCTCTTGCTGGGCACGCACCATAAAAACCCTAAACCCCACCGAGGCGCGTTGCCAGGGCTCTTTGAGGAAGGCATAGACCGAGGCGATGTCCGCGATCATCCGGTTGTTTGCCTCCACACCAGCAGCCACCAGAGCCTCATCCAGCGAGTCGAAATATTTATAAAAGGTGCCGCGCGATATGTTGGCCTCACGCACTACGTCCTCAATTACCGGTGCGTCATCGGTGGTCTGCATGAAAACCTTGGTCGTTGCCTCAAGGATTCGATTGCGCATTTTTTCACGCTTTCTCTTCGCCGTTTCCACGCGGTGATCATGTGCAGGTGCTTCCGCACCAGAAATAGCCGTCTTGATTTGCATGTCTTGCCTCTCTCATTTTTATATATCTACGCGCCCAGAGGCAGTGCGGTTTTATAGCGTACCTGTTTGAGCGCAAAGCTGGAACGTATTTTTTCCACCTGGGCTATCGGGGAGAGCTGTTCCAGAATAAAGCGCTCCAGGGACGGCATATCGGCCACGGCCACGCGAATCAAATAGTCAGACTCACCCGTCATGAGGTAGCACTCCATGACTTCCTCGCGAATGCAGATGCGCTCCTCAAATGCCTGCAAGGCCTTGCGGCTTTGCTGCTTGAGGCTGATGGAGATGAACACATTCAAATGAAGGCCCAGTTGCTGCGGATCGAGCAGCGCCACATAGCTGCGAATCAGCCCCTGGGCTTCAAGGGCACGCACGCGTGCCAGGCAAGGTGAGGGAGAGAGATGTACCCGGCGGGCCAGCTCCACATTGGAAATGCTGGAGTCCGCCTGCAAGGCATTGAGGATCTTGCGGTCGGTGCTGTCTAAATCTGCCATGCTTATATTTTCTCCTTTTGCGGCATAACGTGCTGTGGGCTTGCGGTTTTATACGTAATTTAAGCTACATATACTGGCGGCGGCATTCTACAGTTGCACTCAGTTTCCCCACCCTTTTTTATTGAGTGTTTTATGCCATCCCAGATCGAGCCAAACGACAACGCTAGCCCCATCGACACTGATCCCGTGGAGAGCCAGGAATGGCGCGACGCGCTGCAGTCGCTGTTCCAGTCGGCCGGGCCCGAGCGCACGCGCGAAGTGCTGAACATGCTCAGCGACATGGGGCGTGATCCATGCATTGCCTGGAAGCCTTCGCTCAGGACCCCTTATGTGAATACCATCTCGGTAGACCAGCAGCCCGCCTTTCCAGGCGATCTGGCGGTGGAGGAGCGCTTGGCTTCCTTGATGCGCTGGAATGCCCTGGCCATGGTGGTGCGCGCCAACCAGGCCTATGGCGAGTTGGGTGGGCACATCGCCAGCTATGCGAGTGCGGCTGATTTGTTTGAAGTGGGCTACAACCACTTCTTCCACGCCCGTGGCGACAGCAGTGGCCAGCCCAACCTGGGCGACCTGGTGTTCTTCCAGCCGCACAGCGCCCCAGGCGTGTATGCGCGTGCCTATCTGGAGGGTCGCCTCACGGAAGCGGACCTGGCGCTGTACCGCCAGGAATTGACCTCGCCCCTGCAGGTGACGGGAGAAGGTGCGCGCGGACTGTGCAGCTACCCGCATCCCTACCTGATGCCCGACTTCTGGCAGTTCCCCACCGGCTCCATGGGCATTGGCCCGATCAGCTCGATCTACCACGCGCGCTTCATGCGCTACCTCACAGACCGGCAGTTGCTTGATTGCACCGAGCGCAAGGTGTGGGGCGTGTTTGGTGACGGCGAAATGGACGAGCCCGAGAGCATGAGTGCACTCACCCTTGCTGCGCGCGAGGGTTTGGACAACCTGGTGTGGGTGGTGAACTGCAATTTGCAGCGCCTGGACGGCCCGGTGCGCGGCAATGGCCGCATCATCGACGAGCTGGAGCAGCTTTTCGCCGGTGCCGGCTGGAATGTGATCAAGTTGGTCTGGGGCAGTGACTGGGATGGACTGTTTGCGCGGGACAGCAGTGACGCCCTGAAGAAGGCCTTCTCCAACACCGTGGACGGGCAAATGCAGACCTTTGCTGCGAAAGATGGCCGCTTCAACCGCGAGTCCTTCTTTGGCCAGAACCCCGAGTTGGCGGCCCTGGCACAGGGCATGACCGACGAGCAGATTGACCGGCTCAAGCGCGGTGGCCATGACCTGGTGAAGATTTATGCCGCCTATGCCGCCGCCCTCAAGCACCAGGGCAAGCCCACGGTCATCCTTGCCCACACCAAGAAGGGCTACGGCATGGGCAGCGCCGGCCAGGGCAAGATGACCACGCACAGCCATAAGAAGTTTGACGAAACCGACTTGATCGCTTTTCGCAACCGCTTCCAGTTGCCGTTGACCGACGCCCAGGTAACCGCACTCGATTTCTACCGGCCAGCAGCCGACAGTGCCGAGATGGTCTACATGCACGAGAAGCGCAAGGCTCTGGGCGGCTTCCTGCCCAAGCGTTATACGGAGTGTGCGCAGGTGCCTGTGCCGGAACTGGCCTCTTATGCCCAGTTTGCCGTGCAGGCCGACGGCAAGGAGATGAGCACCACCATGGCCTTTGTGCGAATGCTGGGTAATTTGTTGAAGGACAAGGCGCTGGGCCAGCGCATTGTTCCCATCGTGGCCGATGAGGCGCGCACCTTTGGCATGGCTAATCTGTTCAAGCAGGTAGGTATTTATTCCAGCGTGGGCCAGCGCTATGAGCCTGAGGACATTGGCTCGGTGCTGAGCTACCGCGAAGCCCGTGATGGACAGATTCTGGAAGAGGGCATCTCGGAGGCGGGCGCACTGGCCAGCTGGACGGCGGCCAGCACCAGCTACAGCGTGCACGGCATGGCCATGTTGCCCTTCTACATTTACTACTCCATGTTTGGCTTCCAGCGTGTGGGTGACCAGATCTGGGCCGCAGCTGACCAGCGTGCCCGTGGCTTCCTGATTGGCGCCACCTCTGGCCGCACCACGCTGGGTGGCGAGGGCTTGCAGCACCAGGATGGGACCAGCCATGTGATGGCGGCCACCATTCCCAACTGCAAGGCTTACGACCCAGCCTTTGCCGGCGAGCTCGCCGTGATTGTAGACAGGGGCATGCGCGAGATGATGGAAGAACAGCAAGACGTCTTCTATTACATCACTGCGATGAACGAGAACTACGCCCAACCCACTTTGGCGCCAGAGGCGGTGGAAGGCGTGATCAAGGGCGCTTACCGCTTTGGCAGCTACCCTGCGGTGGCAGGCCTTGCGGGTCGTGCTGAAGGTCCTTCTGAAGTAACGCTCATGGGCTCGGGCGCCATTCTGACCGAGGTGATCAAGGCCGCAGAGCGACTGTCCACGGAAGGCATTTCCTCCACCGTTTTCAGTGTGACGAGCTGGAGCGAGCTGGCCCGCGAAGGCCAACGTTGCATCGGTGCGCCGGATGCATCCGCCCAGGCCACGCCTTACCTCACGCAGCTGCTGGAAGAGAGTGGCGGCCCCATCATTGCGGCGACCGACTATGTGCGCGTGGTGCCGGAGTCGGTGCGTGCCTATCTGCCGAAAGACCGCGCCTATAGCACTTTGGGCACGGACGGCTTCGGACGCAGCGACACCCGTGCCGCACTGCGCGCCTTCTTCGGTGTCAACGCAGACAGCATCGCTGCGGCAGCGCGCAAGAGCTTGCACGCCGCGCGTGCCTGAGCGTCATCCCAGAAATTGAAATTCATTTGCACTATGAACCTCATACAAGTATCTGTGCCCGATATCGGCGACTTCAAGGACGTGGCGGTCATCGAGCTGCTGGTCAAGGTGGGCGACACTGTCGCGCAGGAGCAGAGTCTATTTACGGTGGAGTCCGACAAGGCCTCTATGGAAATCCCGTCCAGCGTGGCGGGCGTGGTCCGGGAGATCCGGGTCAAGCTGGGTGACAAGGTCAATATTGGCGACTTGGTCGCGATGGTGGAAGCCACTGCGTCTGCGCATTCTCCGGCTCCAGCTGTTGACGTTGCTGTTGCGTTCCCTGCGCATGCTGCCGCGCTCACTTCATCCTCGGCAACTGCCACTGTTGCCGTTGCACCAGCGCTCGCTGCAATTGCGGCGGCTGTGGTGGGTCACAGCCCCGGTGCGGCGCCCATAGGCCTGCCGCATGCCTCGCCCTCTGTGCGCAGACTCGCCCGCGAACTCGGCGTGCCGCTGAACGAAGTAAAGGGCACGGGCCCCAAGGGCCGCATCACCGACACGGACATCCAGAGCTTTACCCGTTCCATTATGAGTGGAGCGGCACAAACCCTGGTTGCCGCAGCCCAGTCCAAGCCCGCCTCGGGTGGGGATGGCGCCGCCCTGGGCCTGATCCCTTGGCCCAAGGTTGACTTTGCCAAGTTCGGCGCGGTGGAACGCAAGGACCTCAGCCGCATCAAGAAGATCAGCGGCGCCAATTTACTGCGCAACGCCATCATGATCCCGGCCGTCACCAACCACGACGATGCCGATATCACCGACTTGGAGGCCTTCCGCGTGGCCACCAACAAGGAAAACGAAAAGTCGGGCGTCAAGGTCACCATGCTGGCCTTCCTGATCAAGACCTGCGTGGCCGCGCTCAAGAAATACCCCGAGTTCAACAGCAGCCTGGACGGCGACGCCCTGGTCTACAAGAACTACTGGCACATCGGCTTTGCCGCCG
>JAYVNF010000536.1:0-23132 GCA_043758575.1 Rhodoferax sp. | reverse complement strand
TGGCGATTTCCACCCGCGCCACCTGGCCCAGGGGAATCATGGCGCCGCCCATGGTGGGCACCAAGACCTCATTGGCAATTTGCTGCGGTGTGGCGCGCAGCTCGCGCGGGTAGCGCACTGTCACGCCATAGCGCTCGCGCCCCTCCACCGTGGTGGTCACCAGTTCGCCGCCCAGGGCCGTGCCAATCACGTCCTGCAAATCGCCCACGGCCAGGCCGTAGCGCGCCAGCGCCAGGCGGTCGGGCTCAATGTTGATGTAATAGCCGCCGGTGATGCGCTCGGCAAAGGCCGAAGTGGTGCCCGGCACCTTCTTCACCACCGCTTCAATCTCCTTGGCCAGGCGCTCCATCTCGTTCAAGTCCTTGCCAAACACCTTGATGCCTATGGGCGTGCGTATGCCGGTGGACAGCATGTCGATGCGCGCCTTGATCGGCATGGTCCAGGCATTCGACACGCCGGGGAATTGCAGGGCCCGGTCGAGTTCGGCAATCAGCGCGTCGGTCGTGAGACCTGCGCTCCATTCGCTTTCCGGCTTCAGGTTGATCACCGTCTCGAACATCTCGGTGGGTGCCGGGTCGGTGGCGGTGTTGGCGCGTCCGGCCTTGCCGTAGACCGACTCCACTTCCGGAAAACTCTTGATGATCTTGTTCTGCGTTTGCAGCAGCTCGCCCGCCTTGGTGATGGACATGGCCGGCAGCGAGGACGGCATGTACAGGAGCGTGCCCTCGTTGAGCGTGGGCATGAATTCCGAACCCAAGCGTGAGGCCGGATAGATGGACACGGCCATGGCCAGCACGGCCAGTGCGATGGTGGTTTTCTTCCAGCGCATAACCCAGGCAATGACCGGGCGGTAGAGCCAGATCAGCACACGGTTCACCGGGTTCCGGCGCTCGGGCATGATCTTGCCGCGCACGAACAGCAGCATCAGCACCGGCACCAGCGTTACCGACAGCAAGGCGGCGCCTGCCATGGAGAAGGTCTTGGTATAGGCCAGCGGCGAGAACAGCCGCCCCTCCTGCGACTCCAGCGTGAATACCGGCAGAAAAGACACGGTGATGATCAAGAGCGAGAAAAACAGCGCCGGCCCCACTTCCTTGCAGGCCGCCACAATGGCCGCTGCGCGCGACTCGCCCTCCTTCAAACGCTCGATGTGCTTGTGCGCGTTTTCTATCATCACAATCGCCGCGTCCACCATGGCGCCTATGGCAATGGCGATGCCGCCCAGGCTCATCAGATTCGAGTTCATGCCTAGTAAGTGCATGGCAATAAAGGCCATCAGCACGCCCACCGGCAGCATCAGAATGGCCACCAGGGCTGAGCGCATATGCAGCAAAAAGACCACGCACACCGCCGCCACAATCAGGCTTTCTTCCAGCAGTGTGTGCTTCAGCGTTGCAATCGCGCGGTGGATCAAATCCGAGCGGTCGTAGACCGGCAGAATCTGCACGCCCTCGGGCAAGCCGGCCGCAACCTCGCTGATCTTGTCCTTGAGGTTAGAGATCACCTCCAGCGCATTCTGGCCATAGCGCGCCATGGCAATGCCCGACACCACCTCGCCCTCGCCGTTGAGTTCGGTGATGCCACGGCGTTCGTCCGGCACCATTTCCACGCGCGCAATATCGCGCACCAGCACCGGCGTGCCGCGCTCGCTTTTGAGCACCAGGTTTTCGATGTCGGCCGCACCGCGCAAATATCCCTTGCCGCGCACCATGTACTCGGTCTCGGCCATCTCGATGGCGCGTCCGCCCACATCGTGGTTCGAGTCGCGAATGGTTTGCGAAACTTTGTTGAGTGGAATGCCATAGGCGCGCAGCTTGAGCGGGTCGACTGTCACCTGGTAGGTCTGCACAAAACCGCCAATCGAGGCCACCTCGGCCACGCCATGCGCCTTGGCCAGCTGGTAGCGCAAATACCAGTCCTGGATGCTGCGCAGCTCGGCCAGCGTTTTGCTCTTGGCCACCAGCGCATATTGGTAGACCCAGCCGACGCCGGTGGCGTCCGGCCCGAGCGCAGGTGTGACACCTTTGGGCATGCGCCCTGCCGCGAAGTTCAGGTATTCGAGCACGCGCGAGCGGGCCCAGTAGATGTCGGTGCCATCCTCAAAAATCACATAGACAAACGAGGCGCCAAAGAAGGAGAAGCCGCGCACCACGCGTGACTTGGGCACCGAGAGCATGGCCGTGGTCAGCGGATAGGTCACCTGGTCTTCCACCACCTGCGGCGCCTGGCCGGGAAACTCGGTGTAGACGATGACCTGCACGTCCGACAGATCGGGCAGTGCGTCCAGAGGTGTCTTCACGACGGCATAAATGCCGGCCAGGGTGATGAAGAAGGCGGCCAGCAGTACCTGCGCGCGGTTGCGCGTAGACGCATCGATGAGGTTTGCCAGCATGCTTATTTCCCTGCACCAAAGCCGGCAATGGCCGCCTTCAAATTGCTCTCGGCATCGATCAGGAAGTTGGCCGCAACCACCACCTGCTCGCCCTCGCGCAGGCCTTGCAGCACCTCCAGGTAGTTATCGCTGCGCGCACCCAGTTTGACCTCGCGCGGCTCGAAGCGGCCGTCCTTGGCCTCACCCTTTTGCACCAAGAGCACCTGGCGCGCACCGCTGTCTATCACCGCCGACAGCGGCACCGTCAGCACCTTGTGTTGTGTACCCACTGCCAGCTGCACCTCGGCAAACATGCCGGGCTTGAGCAGGCCGCCCGGGTTGGCCAGCTCCAGACGCACCGGCACGCTGCGGGTCTCGGCGTTCAGCATGGGGTAGATGGTGGTGAGTGCCGCCTGAAAGCTCTTGTCGGGGTAAGCATTGATCTTCACCGTGGCCCCCGCACCCACCGTGAGGGATGCAATGTCCTGCTCCGCCACATCGGCCATCACCCACACCGAGGACAAATCGCTGACCTGGTAGAGCGCGTCCCCCGGCATAAAGCGCATGCCTTGCAGCACCTTCTTCTCCGCCACAATGCCCGCCACCGGCGAGCGAAAGCTCAGCGTGCGTTTGGGTGCACCGGAGGCGGCCAGTGCCTTAAGCTGCTCGTCCGACACGTCCCAGTTGCGCAGGCGCGCAAGGCTGGCATCGGCCAGTTGCTGCATGCTTTTTTGCACCTCCGGCCCGGCTTGGCCCAAGGCCTGCACGCCCTGTATGGCAATGGCGTATTCGCGTTGCGCGGCCACCAGCTCCGGGCTGTAGGCTTCGAACAGCACCTGGCCTTTGGCAACGGCCTGGCCGGTGGCGTTCACATAAAGCTTTTCCACATAGCCCTCGAACTTCGGAGTGACGGTGAAGCTGCGCCGCTCGTCGGGTTCTATGCGGCCCGCGGCACGCACGGTCTTGTCCAGCACGCGCAGGGCCGCGGCCTCGGTGCGCACGCCCAGCTTCTGGATTTTTTCGGCACTGATCTTGAGCGCACCGGCGCCGGATGCGGTGTTGCTGGCTGCATCGTCGTCTTCGCCCTCGTAAACGGCGATGTAGTCCATGCCCATGGAATCTTTTTTGGGCGTGGGCGAGGTGTCGGCCAGGCCCATGGGATTGCGGTAAAAGCGCAGCTTGCGCTCCTTGGGGACAGGCGTGGCAGAGGCGGCTTCGCCAGCTTGCGCAGCAGCACCCGGCTTGGCGCCTGCAGCCCCATCAGCACCCCCACCGGTAGCGGCATGGTGCGCGCCCCACCAGTTGCCGGCAAAGCCCGCAACGCCGGCCACCAGCAAGGCCCCCAGCACCACCGAAATATTCTTGTTCATCATTCTTCTCCTAGCAGGCGTTCGAGTTGCGCCAGACGGGCCTGGCCCTCGGCCTGGGCTTTGGTACGGGACAGCCGGGCCTGGCGGATCTGGCGCTGCGCCTCCAGCACGCTGGCAAAGTCCAGCTTGCCGGCTTCGTAGCCGGCCAGGGCCGATTGCAGGCTGAGTTCGGCCTGGGGCAAAAGGCTGTTGCCCAGCAGCGCCTCGGTGCGCTGTGCGCCCAGCAGGGCGTCCAGGTTTTCCGAGAGATCGGCCTGCAACTGCAGCAGGCTGGCATCGCGCCGCGCCTGGGCTGTCGCACGCATCGCCAGGGCCTCGCGCTCCTGGGCGCGGCGGGTGCCCTGTTGCAGCGGGATGTTCATCTCCAGCATCAGGTCCCAGGTCTTAATATCGTTTTGGAACTGTGTCGGCGCGACTCCCAGGGTAAAGCTCGGGTAGCGGCTTTGCTGTGCCAGCGCCTGGCCCTTGTCGGCCGCCTGCAAGCGGGCTTCGTCGCCGGCGAGCTGTGGGTTGTGCGCCAGGGCGCGCTGCGACAGCGCCTCAAAATCCAGCTGCTCTGGCGGGGGCAGCGGGCGCAGGCTGTGGGGTGCGGCCAGTGCGGCATGGATGGGGCGGGCCAACAAGGCATTCAAGCGCGCACGGCTGTGGTGGGCCTCAGTCTGCAGCGCAATCAGCTCACCCTGCAGGGCGGTCTGCTCGGTCTGGGCGCGCAGCACATCTTGCTGTGGCGCCAGCCCGCCGGCATAGCGGGCGCGTGCCAGCTGCTCCAGGCCTTGCACCAGGCCCAGAATTTCCCGATTCAGGTCTTCACTGCGCTGCAGAAAATACAGCTGCGCATAGGCTAGCTTGATGCGCAGGGCCACATCGGCCCACACAATTTGCGCCTGGCTCTGGGCACCCTGCGCCGTGTAGGCGGCCTGCTCGCGCTTCAACGCCCGGGTGCCAAACCAGGGCAGCTCTTGCGTGATGGTGTAGCGCGTGTTGCCCACTTCGCTGGGCCACAGCGTGGGGCTTTGCGTGCCCATACGGCTGACATCCTGCAGCTCCAGCTTGAAGCGCGGGTCGGGCAAGGCTTTGGCCTGCTCTATGCGCTCCTGTGCCGCGGCGGCCTCATAGCGCATGCCGGCGACTTCCGGGTTCTGGGCCCGGGCAATCGCCAGCAGCGACTCCACATCGGCACCGGGCTCATCCGGCGCGGCGAAAACCGATGGCGCGCAGACCAGCGCCAACGAAAAAATCCAGCTTTTCATGTGTTTCTCCTGATGTCTACACGAGCCCGCAGGCTCACACGCTCCGCGGCTGCAAACAGCAGACGGAGCTAGGGCGTAGGTCTCAGGAAATCGGTGGTTTGGCGCAGCGCGCAGCGTCGGCGCTGGCAAAGGCACTGCTGCAAGCCTGGGGCTGCATTTGCGGTGCTGGCAGCAGGGCCAGCAACGCGGGAATATCCAATGCGGCCAGCGGCATGCACAGCTGGCAACTCTGGCAACCCTGGTGCCCAGCATGGGATGTGGCGGCCGGATCGGCCTGGGCCGCAGCTGCAGACTGGTCGCTTGGCACCAGCATCTGCAAGGCCATCTGCATGTGCAGGGCGCACTCAGCCGACATGCCTGGTTCCTGGCTTTGCAGTTGCACCGCCACCGGCATGCCCGCCATCTGCACCGCCATGCGCTCAGCCGTCCAACCGCGCAAAGGCAGCAAGGCGATGAGGAACAGGATGAACAGGCGCGACACGCTGGCCATGATAGCGCCAGCAGGCCGCTGTGCGCACCTGCAGACGCCCGCTTGCACATGGACATTGCAGAGCAGTTGACCGAGGACAAAGAGCGGCGCCCTGAAAGCGCTAGCCTCGCGGCTCCAATGAAAGAAACCTTATGGATGCAGATGTCATCATCGTAGGCGCCGGCCCCGCCGGCCTGTGCCTGGCCAAGTCGCTGAGCGGGCGTGGCCTGCAGATCGTGCTGCTGGAGCAGCAAAGTGCGGCCGAATTGGCAGAGCCCGCGTTTGACGGCCGCGAGATTGCCCTCACGCAGCACTCCGCCCAATTGATGCAAAAACTCGGCCTATGGGAGCTGATACCCCAGGCCGAGATTGCACCTTTGATGGATGCCAAGGTGATAGACGGCCCGTCCAGTTTTTCCATGGTCATAGGCCACGAACTGGGTGGCAAGAGCGAGCTGGGCTGGCTGGTCTCCAACCACCTGATTCGCCAGGCCGCCTGGCAGGGCCTGCAGCAGGCCATGGCAGCCAACGCCGATATCACGCTCAAGGCCGGCGAAAAAGTCACCGCGGTGCACACCGATGCCAACCGCGGCAGCGTCAGCCTGGCCAGTGGCGCCACCCTGCAAGCGCGTCTGGTGGTGGCCGCCGACAGCCGCTTTTCCACGACGCGGCGCATGATGGGCATTGCCGCCCATATGCACGACTTTGGCAAGAACATGCTGGTATGCGCCATGACCTTGGAGCAGCCGCATTGCTTTGCCGCCTGGGAATGGTTTGGCTATGGCCAGACCCTGGCGCTGCTGCCCATGAACCCACATCCGCAAACCGGCGCGCACCGTGCCTCAGTCGTCATCACCCTGCCCAGCCACGACATCGATGCCCTGATGGCCATGGAGCCCGCGGCCTTCAACGCCGCCGTCACCCAGCGTTTTGCCAATCGCCTGGGCGCCATGCAACTGGCCAGCACCCGCCACAATTACCCGCTGGTGGCGGTGTTCCCGCAGCGCCTGGTGGCCCAGCGCTTTGCCACCGTGGGCGACGCTGCTGTGGGCATGCACCCAGTGACGGCGCACGGCTTCAACTTTGGCCTGCTCAGCGTGGAGGCCCTCACACAGGAGATCGCCACCGCCCTGCAAACCCAGGCCGACATCGCCAGCAGCAGCCTGCTGCAGCGTTATGAAGGCACGCAAAAGCGCGCCACCCTGCCCCTGTTCTGGATGACACGCCTGATCGTGGAGATCTACACCCGCGACTCCGCTCCGGCCAAACTGGCGCGCACGCTGATACTGCGGGTGAGCGACAAGTTGCTGCCCTTCAAGCGCGGGGTTGCGCGTGCGCTCTCGGGTACCTGAGACACATCCCGTTCAATCCGCCATGGCTTGCAAATAGGCGGCCACCGCTGCCTTCTCTGGATCGGTGAGTGAATGCGTCACCATTTCCATAGGCGTGCCCGGGCGGCCCTGGGTATTCTGGAAAATGTTCAGTTGCTTGAGCAGGTAGTCCGCATGCTGGTTGGCCAGGCGCGGGAAGGTGGCCAGACCCTTGCCAGCCGGTCCGTGGCAGGTGTTGCAGGCCAGCACGTTGGTTTCGGGCAGGCCTTTCTCAAAGATCTCCTTGCCCATGGCCATTTGCTTCTCATCCACCGACGCAACCGGCACGCGCGCAATCGTCTGCTGGGCATAGTAGTCGGCCAGGCCGGCAATTTGCTCATCGCTCAAGTGGCGACTCAAGCCCCACATGTATTGGTAGCCGGGCGGGTCTATGCGTTGGTGCGCGCGAAAGTTGTTCATCTGGCCAACGATGTAACCGGGTAGCTGCGCCGCCAAACGTGGGAAGGCCGGCGAGGTGGAGTTACCGTCCAACCCGTGGCAGTTGGAACAGACTTGGGCGGCCAGTGTCTTGGCGGGTACCGCAGGATCGCCCAGATTGCGGGAGCGCTCGATGTTGGAGCATCCCGATACAAGCACTATTGCTGCAGCGGCCAGCATCACCATGGATTTGTTCATTGCATCTCTCCTGAAGTGTTCAGAACGCCAGCCAGGCGTAGAGGAACAAGGTGTTGTTATCGCTGGCATTGCGGCCAAACCCGTCGTAGTTGCTGCTGGCGCCATTGAATTTGCTATAGGCGGTGTACTGCGCACCGACGCGCAGGTTTTGCAAGGGCAGGTAGAACGCCTCCAGGGTCACGCCGCTGGTGGCGGGATTGCCCGCCAGGTTGCCGCTCACGCGCTGTGAGGTGGTGAACGCAGGGTCGGTGGTAATGCCACCGCCGGCGCTGCCGTCATAGCCCGATGTCTGCTGGTTGGTGCTGGTGCTGCCGCTGCGGTCAAACACGGAGAAGCTGCCGCCATACCGGGCCATATAGGTGTAAGCCAGCTTGAGACGGATGGTGTCGGCCGTATCGGACGGGCTGAAGGGCGCCACCGGCGTAACGCCATCGGCCTGAACATAGGCGCTTGCACCCAGCATGGTGTTGGCAGAGTAGTTGGTGACCTGCTGCATATAGGCCAACTGGGCCGTGAAGGTGTGCGGGTCCAGTATGTACTGGTACTGCATATCGATGCCCGTGGTTCGGACCTGGTTGTACGAATCCGAGTTGGATGGGTCACTGATGTCCTGCGCGTCATACACCCGGGCCAGCATGCCGGTGGTGCCCAGCATCAGATTGTGCGCACCCCACTCCCGCGTGTAGGCAAAGCGCCAATAGGGGTTGTAGCCCTGCAGCCGGGTAATGTCGGCATCGTTCATGCCTTCGCGGAACAGGCGAAAGGCGCCGTCAGCAGTCCCGTAAAACCCCAGCTCACCGTACCAGGTCTTGTTCAGATAGGCATAGGCAGTGATACCCGCCACGTTGCCGCCGGAGGCCGTGCCGGGATAGGGTGCGGCGCCGTCTACAAACTGGTGGCTGGAAGGAGATGGCACGGGCACGTATTGCATCCAGGCCGCGGCCGTGTTCCAGGAGTCGCTGACCGACGGGTTGTTGTTCAGGCTCACGCCGTAAATCAGGTCCCGCTTTTCGTCGATCAGCCGATCGACAAACCGAAAATCCATGTTGTCCGCCTGCGTATGGCCGGAGGACGAGCCATCGGCATTGGCCACTGCATACGGGTCATGGGTGATCTGCACAAAGGCACCCAGGTTGTCGCTGATCTTGCCGGCAACAAACAGGCTGCCGGTTGCCAGAATGGGCTCGTTGTTCTTGTAGAAATCAGAGCCTGAATTGGAGGTGGACACGCCAGCATCGGCCGTGTCACTCTTGCTGGTATTGGCCACGCTGGCATAGCTGGCCACACCCATGACGGACAGCGGCATGGTGCGCTCGCCAATGGTGTAGCCCGTCATCTTGAACATGCGTCCATAGGGCGTGAGTTCGGGGTACTGGCCTCCGGTATGGCAGGCCACGCAGTTCTGCCCGGTTTGCCGCGCAAAGGTCGGTAGCGCCAGGGCCTGCTGCGGTAGCAGCGCCATGACAAGTGGCACAAAGGCCAATAAAAGCGCCACCAGGTTGCAGCGCATCAAGCGCCTCGCCAAGAAAGTTGACTGCATGTTGATTTCCCCCGTCCTGAAGTTGCTGGTTGGCACGGGGCGCATGCACTGCCTTGCGCAGTTGCCCCACCCGCTGCCATGTTCGTGAGAATGGACCCACTGCAAACCGCCGTGTTGATCCACATCAACAACGCCCCGGTCGCCGCCGCCGCCCAAAAGGCCTGTGCGCAGCCGGGTGGACCGTCAGCTCAGCAGAAGGTCCACCCTGGCCCCCCCTCCTATAATTGACGGCGTATCGCCTCCGGTACGCCGTCAATTACGTGTGGGAAGCTCATGTCAGTCACAGCAGGATCGGATGCCGATACAAGCCCCAAGCGCTTGGTTCCGGTGCTCTTTATCGGGGTCTTCATGGCCGCACTGGACACGGCCATCGTCGGCCCGGCGATTCCCGTGTTGCGTGAGACCTTTGCTGTGGACAACCGCGCCGTCGGCCTGGTGATGAGCGTGTTTGTTCTGTTCTCTCTGTGCAGTACGGCGCTGATGGCCAATCTGAGCGACCGCTATGGACGCCGCCCGATTTACCTCTTCAGTGTGTCCATGTTTGCCTTAGGTTCGCTACTGATTGCTTTGTCCCCCAGCTTCTGGATGGTGGTGGCCAGCCGCGCCATCCAGGGTGTGGGCGCCGGTGGCATCACGCCCACGGCCAGTGCCGTGGTCGGCGATGTGTTTGCACCCGAGCAGCGCGGCAAGATGCTGGGCCTGATTGGCGCCACCTACGGCATGGCCTTTGTGCTGGGCCCGCCGCTGGCCTCCGGGCTGATGCTGGTGGCCAGCTGGCACTGGATTTTTCTGCTCAACCTGCCGATTGCCGCAGTCATTCTCTACCTGGGCGCCAAGGTGCTGCCAGCCCAGCGTGTGGCGACCGCACAGCCGCGCCTGGACCTTACAGGCATTGCCCTGACCTTCGGCCTGCTGGCCGCGCTGGTGCTGGGCATTACCCGCATGCTGGACCCCGTGCTGGACCCAGTGTTGGGAATCACCCTGTGGCCCTGGCTGCTGCTGGCCGCCGCCGTGCTGATGGCGCTGCTGGTAGCCGTGGAGCAGCGCACGCAGGCGCCACTGATTCCGATGTTTTTATTCGCCAAGCGCCAGCTGGCCACCACCTACTTGCTGGCCGGTGGTGCCGGTTTTGGCATGGGCAGCGTGATCTTTCTCACCTCGATCGCCACCCATGCCTATGGCGTGACGGCGCAGCACGCCGGCTTTGTGCTGCTGCCGCTGGTGGTCTGCTCCATGCTGGGTTCGGGCGGAGGGGGGCGGCTGCTCAACCGCCTGGGCGCACGCACCATGGTGCTCTTGGGCTTTGCCAATCTGGCGCTGGGCTATGGCCTGTCGGCCCTCACCGGCTACGGCCTGTGGCTGTTTTTGCTGGCCTCGGTGCCCACCGGTCTGGGCATAGGTATTGTGGTGGGTGGCGCGCTGCGCTCCATCGCCATTGATGAGGCACCCGTTGCGGTGCGCGCGGCGGCGCAAGGGCTGATCAACATCTGCACCGCCATTGGCACACTGATCGCTGCAGCCACGATCAGCGCCATGGCCGATCTGGGTGGTGGTGGCACGGCCGGCTTCAGCCAGGCCTACTACATGGTCAGCGCGCTGATGCTGGCCATGCTGTGCGCAGCCCTGGCACTGCGTAAGAAGACCGACCCGGCCTTGCAGACGGCATAAAGCCTGGGTGGTGCAGAACGCCGCAGCGCCGCCCTAGACAACGCTGCGACAACCGCCGCTACGGCCTTGCCAGCACCTCGTCCAGCGGCACCGGGTAGCCAATGGCATAGCCCTGTGCATAGTGCACGCCGATCTCGCGCAGCAGCTCCAGAATCGCCGGGCTTTCCACAAACTCGGCCACCGTCTGTTTGCCCATCAGGCAGCCAATTTCGTGGATCGACTTGACCATGGCCAGGCTCACCGGGTCGTGCGCAATGTCTTTCACAAACTGGCCGTCAATCTTCAGCACATCCACCGGCAGGTTGCGCAGATAGGCAAAGGACGACAGGCCGCTGCCGAAGTCGTCCAGCGAGAGCTTGCAACCCAGCTCGCGCAGGGTCGCAATAAAGCGCTTGGCGGTCTGCATATTGCTGATGGCAGCGGTCTCAGTAATCTCGAAACACAGGCTGTCACAACGCACGGCGCTGCTCCGCAGGCTTTGCAGCACAAAGGCCATGAAGGCGGTGTCGCCCAGCGACTGGCCCGACAGATTGATGGAGCATTGCTCGATCTGCTCCTGGTGGGCACACACCCATTGCAGGGTATGCGTCACCACCCAGCGGTCAATGCGCGAGGCCAGGTGGTAGCGCTCGGCCGCCGGAATGAACAGCCCAGGCGACACCAGTCCGCCTTGCTCATCGCGCATGCGCAACAACACTTCACAGTGCAGGCCGCTGCTGTGCGGCGCGCCTATGGGAACAATCGGCTGGGCATAGAGCACAAAGCGGTCGTGCTGCAGCGCATGCTCAATGCGGCTGACCCACTCCATCACGCCATAGCGCTGGGCCAGCGCAGGATCATCGGCGGCATACACATGGATGCGCCCGCGCCCGGCTTCCTTGGCCACGTAGCAGGCGCTGTCGGCGGCCTGCAACAAGGCGCCCACGCTCTCGCTGTGCGCATCCAGCAGCACCATGCCAATGCTGACACCCACGCCAAAACTCTGCTCGCGCCAGACAAAGCGGTAGGCCGCCAGGCTGCGCTGCAAACGCTCTGCCGTGCCCAGCGCCTGCTCCACACTCTGGTGCATCAGGATGATGCCAAACTCATCGCCGCCTATGCGGCACAGATGGTCTTCTGCGTCCAGCACCCCGGCAAACAGGCTGGCTATCTGGCGCAACAACTCATCGCCTGCAGTGTGGCCGCAGGTGTCATTGACGACCTTGAATTCGTCCAGGTCCAGGTAGCACACCACATGCGTGTGCGCCTGCTGGCGCACATCGGCAAAGGCCAGCGCCAGCGCCTGCTCGAAGGCACGGCGGTTGCCCAGGCCCGTCAACTCGTCGTGGGTGGCCTGGAACGCAATCTCCTGGCTCAGGCGGCGCTGCTCCGTCACATCCCGAAAGACCAGCACGGCACCCTGCACCACGCCGTCGGCGTCCTGAATGGGCGAGACCGCGGCCTCCACCACAAAGAGTTCGCCCTGGCATTGCTGCAGGCTGAGTTCCGGGTAGCGCTGGGTCTCTGCCGCAGTCATTGCGGCGGCCACGGGGTCCTGCGGTGCACTGCTGCCATCCGCTTCGCTCAAGCAAAACACCTGGCGGTAGGCTTTTCCCGCCGCTGCAGCCAGGCTCCAGCCGGTCAGCAGCTCGGCCACCGGGTTGATGTAGAGCAGCTCGCCCTGGGCATTGGTAGAAATGACGGCATCGCTGATGGCATGCAGTGTGACCTGCAAGCGTTCTTTCTCATGGTAGAGCGCGTCCTCGGCCAGCTTGCGCGCCTCCATAAAGCGCACCCGGTCCAGTGCCACCGCCACATGGCCGGCCATGGTCTGCATGAAATCAAGCTGCCAGGGCAAAGGCACGCGTATGCCTTCGGCATCCCCATATGTCCCCATGCCCAGGGCGCCCATGCGCTGCTCGGCCAATACCAGGGGCACATTGACGATGCTGCGGTTATGCAACAGCGCCACCATCTCCTTGTTGGTGCGGGGGTCGGTGCGCGCATCCTCCACCACGACCACGTGGTCGGCACGCATGATTTCCTGCAACATCGCGTCCCCCGCGATGGGAATGTCGGTGCGCAATACCTGGCGCGACACCTCGGATTCGTCGCCCTCTGTCAGGTGGCTGATCACCGTGCAAATGCCGGGCTTCTGGTCGAACAGGGCCAGCCAGGCGTGGGGATAGCCCAGCATCTGCTGCGCTACCGGAGAAAAGGCATCCAGGATGTCCGATAGATTCCAGGCCCGCTCCAGCCGCTTACACAGCTGCAACAAAGCCCTGGTGGGTATCTGCGAGTCGAGCTCGCCAGTAGTCTGAACCATAAATTCAGTAATGTATTTGTCTGCAAATCCAACGACATACCAGCTGCCATTTAGACGGCAGTCTGGGGCTAAGTAGACAAAGCAAAGGCTGCGGGTCTGAATTATTGGTATGGAACAACCCGCTCACCAAGCGCGCCTGCTGCGCCGCCCGGGCCCATCATATCGGCAGCCAGGGGCACTGGCGGGCTTTTACTGCAGGGACTGTGCACGCAGGCTGTCCAGCGTGGCCGTGGGGGTGATGGCCTGCGGATCGATCAGGCAGTGCAACAGGGCCGGCTTGCCGCTGGCCATGGCCCGCTCAAACGCCGGGGCAAACTCCTCGGTGCGCGCTACCCGCTCGCCATGCGCGCCATAGGCAAAGGCCAGGGCGCAGAAGTCCGGGTTCCTCAAATCGGTGGCAAAGACCCGCGCCGGATAGTGTTTCTCCTGGTGCATGCGGATGGTGCCGTACATGCCGTTGTCCAGTAGCACGATGATGATGGGCAGGTCGTACTGCACGGCGGTGGCCAGCTCCTGGCCGTGCATCATGAAATCACCGTCGCCGGCAAAGCAGACCACGCAACGCTGCGGGTACAGGCGCTTGGCACCCACGGCTGCGGGCAGGCCATAGCCCATGCTGCCGCTGGTGGGCGCCAGCTGCGTGGCATAGCCCCGAAAGCGCCAGAAGCGGTGCAGCCAGATGCTGAAGTTGCCAGCACCGTTGGTGAGAATCACATCCTGCGGCAGGGCGTCTTTCAAGTACTCCATCACCGGTCCCATTTGCAGCAGGCCGGGGTTGCTGCGTCCCGCCGGGTCGCTCCAGGCCAGGTAGTCGGCATGGGCGGCGCGCGTGGCCTGGGCCCAGACCGGTTCGGCCAGTGCACTCAGGCGGGCCAGCTCCTGCACAAAGGCCTGCGGGGAGGCAGCAATGCCCAGATCGGCCTGGTACACGTGGTTGAGCTCATCCGGGTCGGCGAACACATGCACCAGGGTTTGCTGCGGCCGGGGAATGTCCAGCAAGGTGTAGCTTTGCGAGGGCACTTCGGACAGGCGTCCGCCCAGCAGAAGCAGCAGGTCGGCTTCCTTCAGGCGCGCCAGCAGCTGGGGGTTGATGCCCAGACCCACATCGCCGGCGTAACAGGGGTGTTCGCCAGCGAAGAGCATTTGCCGGCGGAAGGAACAGGCCACGCTGAGCTGCCAGGCACTGGCAAAGGCGGCGAATTGCGCGCGGGCCGGTTCCGACCAGCGGCTGCCGCCCAAAATCACCATAGGCCTTTGCGCCTGCGCCAGCAGCTGCGCCAAGGTGTCCATTTGCGAGCGGCCCGGGCTGGCCTCCACGGTGCGATAGGCACTGCGCACGCGTGACGGGCGCAGCGGCACGCGTGCAGTCGGTGTAGATGTTGCTGTTGCCGCTGTTGCTGGCCGATCAAGCACTTCCGGCATAACCAGCTGCTCGGTCAGCATGTCCTCTGGCAACGCAATCACCACCGGGCCGGGCCGCCCGGACGTGGCAATGTGAAACGCGCGCGACAGCAGCTCCGGGATGCGCGCCACCTCGTCAATCTCGGTCACCCACTTGGCCAGCTTGCCGAAGACGGCGCGGTAGTCGACCTCCTGAAAGGCCTCACGTTCGCGCATGCCACGCTCGATCTGGCCGACAAAGAGAATCATGGGCGTGGAATCCTGCATGGCGATGTGGATGCCGGCCGAGGCATTGGTGGCGCCGGGCCCGCGCGTGACCATGCAGATGCCGGGGCGGCCGGTGAGCTTGCCCTGGGCCTCGGCCATCATGGCTGCACCGCCCTCCTGGCGGCACACGGTCATGGCGATGTCGGGCGCGTCATGCAAGGCGTCCAGCACTGCCAGAAAACTTTCGCCAGGCACGCAGAACACATGTTCCACACCATGGGTTTGCAGCTCTTGCACCAGCAGCTGGCCGCCGCTCAGAGACACGGACTGGGCGGCACGCAGCGCTTGGGGCATATCGGCTTGGGACATCAGGCATTTCCTTGTTCAAACAATATTGATTTCATGCAGCGGCTCGTTGCGCAGCACGCGCTCCCAGCCAAAGGCCTTCAGGTCCAGGCTGCGGTATGCGCCGTGGCACACCAGCTCGGCCAAGGCCCGGCCCACCGCCGGCGACTGCTGCATGCCGTGGCCGCTCAGGCCGTTGGCAAAGAGCAGATTCTCCACCTCCGGGTGCGCACCCAGAATCAGGTTGTGGTCCAGCAGGTTCATGTCGTAGTGGCCGGCCCAGCTGCGCTGCACGCGCAGCGCCTCGAAACCGGGCACGCGCGCGGCCAGGGTGGGCCACAGCACGTCCTCAAACAAATGGTCTTGCACGGCAAAGTCAAAGCACTCGGAGTCGTCCTCTGGAGCCGGTGCCACGCCGCAAATAAAGCCCTCGCCTTCGGGGCGGAAGTAGGCGCCGCTGGGGTCTATCACCATGGGGCAGTCCGGCAACTGGGTCGGGCTGGTGCAGTAAAAAATGCTGCGCTTGCGCGACTCCACCGGCAGCACGATGTCTACTGTGCGCGCCAGCGCCGCAGCACCGGTGCCCGCCGCGTTGATGACGGTGTCGCAGGCCAGCGTCGTCCCGTCCGACAGCGTGGCCGACACAATGCGCCGCCCCGCGCGGTTCAGGCGCAGTACCTTGGCCTGCTGGTACTGCACACCCAGGTCCATGGCCTTGCGCCGCAGGCCCTGCATCAGGCCATAGGCATCCAGCCAGCCCTCGCCTGACAGGCCCAGCGAGCCGGCGTACAAATCCTCGACCTGCATCCACGGGTAGCGCCGCTGCAGCTGCACCGGAGTGAGCAGGGCCACCTCCACGTTTTGCGTTTTTTGAATCTGGTGGTTGAACTGCAGGATGGCGCGCCCGGCCGCGGTAGCCAGGAACAGATAGCCGCGCTCCTGAAAGCCCACGGCCGGCACCTCGCCGTCCACCGCCAGGTAGTCGCCTATGTGCTTTAAGAAGTGGCTGCCGAACTGCGAGAGCTGGATGTTTTGCGGCGTGGAGAACTGGTGGCGGATCGAGGCCGCAGACAAGGCGGTGGCGCATTGTGCATAGGAAAAATCCTGCTCCAGCACCCGCACCCGGCCCTTGAAATCAGGGCTTGCGGCCAGGAAGAATGCCGCCGCGCTGCCGATGGCGGCACCGCCCACGATCAACACATCTACGGTTTGCATGAAAAATCCGCCTTGCTTCTAATAAGGGAAAATATACACTATCAGAAACTTTTGCAGATAATGCGAAACACATTCATCCATGCAACCGGAGCCCCCACATGCCCTCTCCCGCGCCCGACATCCAAGCCCTGATCACCCCGCTGCTGCAGTCCCTGGGCGTATCTATCCAGCCTCCTGCCGGCGCCAGCCTGGCGGTGCACACGCCGGTTGACGGTAGCCTGCTGGCGCGCCTGCAGCCCGACACTGCGGCCTCGGTGGCTGAGGCGATTGCCCGCGCGCAGCAGGCCTTTCTGGACTGGCGCCTGGTACCCGCACCGGCGCGCGGCGAGCTGGTCCGCCTGCTGGGCGACGAGCTGCGTGCGGCCAAACAAGACCTGGGCCAGCTGGTGACACTGGAGGCCGGAAAAATCCTCTCCGAAGGCCTGGGCGAGGTGCAGGAAATGATAGACATCTGCGACTTCGCCGTGGGCCTGTCGCGCCAGCTTTACGGCCTGACGATTGCGTCCGAGCGCCCCGGCCACCGCATGATGGAGACCTGGCATCCGCTGGGGGTGGTGGGCGTCATCAGCGCCTTCAATTTTCCGGTGGCGGTGTGGTCCTGGAACACGGCGCTGGCCCTGGTCTGCGGCAATGCCGTGGTCTGGAAACCGTCCGAGAAAACCCCGCTCACGGCGCTGGCCTGCCAGGCCTTGCTGGAGCGCGCGCTGCAGCGTTTCCATGCGGCCGGTGGCACGGCGCCGCAGCATCTGTCGCAGGTCATCATCGGTGAACGCGAAGTCGGCCAGGCCCTGGTGGAACACCCGCTGGTGGCCCTGGTCTCGGCCACCGGCAGCACCCGCATGGGCCGTGAAGTGGGGCCGCGCGTGGCCCAGCGTTTTGGCCGCAGCCTGTTGGAGCTGGGTGGCAACAACGCGGTGCTGGTGGCGCCCTCGGCCGATCTGGACATGGCGGTGCGCGGCATTCTGTTTGCGGCCGTGGGCACGGCGGGCCAGCGCTGCACCTCCACACGCCGCCTGATCGTGCACGAAAGCGTGCGCACCCAGCTGCTGGCGCTGTTGAAAAAGGCCTATCAGGCCTTGCCCATTGGCGCACCCCTGGAAGCCGGCACGCTGGTCGGTCCGTTGATAGATGAAAGCAGTTTTGCCGCCATGCAGAGCGCGCTGGAGCAGGCGCGCGCCGAAGGTGGCACGGTGTTTGGCGGCGAGCGCGTGCTGGCCGACACCTTCCCGGAAGGCTATTACGTGACGCCAGCGATTGTGGAAATGCCGGCGCAGTCCAGCGTGGTCTGCCACGAGACCTTTGCGCCCATCCTCTATGTGCTGACTTATCACACGCTGGACGAGGCGATTGCCCTGCAAAACGCCGTGCCCCAGGGTTTGTCCTCGGCCATCTTCACACTCAATCTGCGCGAGGCCGAGCAGTTTCTCTCCACCGGCGGCTCCGACTGCGGCATTGCCAACGTCAACATCGGCACCTCGGGCGCAGAGATTGGCGGTGCCTTTGGCGGCGAGAAAGACACCGGCGGCGGGCGCGAGTCCGGCTCGGACGCCTGGCGCGCCTATATGCGCCGCGCCACCAACACCGTCAACTACAGCGCGCAGCTGCCGCTGGCGCAGGGCGTGAAGTTCGATGTCTGAGCTGGGCGCGCGCATACGCGGCCTGCGCCGCCACAAGCTGTGGACGCTGGAGCGCGCAGCCCAGGCCACCGGCCTGGCGCGCTCTACGCTGTCCAAAATTGAAAACGGCCAGATGTCGCCCACCTACGACGCGCTGATCAAGCTGGCCTACGGCTTTGCGGTGGACATCAGCGAACTCTTTGAGCCGCATGCGCCGCAGGCGACTCCGCAAGGCGGCAGCGGGCGGCGCAGCATCAGCCGCGCCGGCCAGGGCCAGGCCCTGGCCACACCGGTGTACCAGCACCTGCTGCTGTGCAACGATTTGTCCAACAAGCTGATGACGCCGTTTCACAGCACCGTCACGGCGCGCGCCTTTGCCGACTTTGCGGACTGGGACCGCCACGCCGGCGAAGAGCTGATCTACGTGCTCAAGGGCCGCATCGAACTCTTCACCGAGTTCTATGCGCCCGAGCGCCTGGGCCTGGGCGACTGCGCCTACCTGGACAGCCGCATGGGCCACCGCGTCATCAGCACAGGCCGGGGCAATGCCGAGCTGCTGTGGGTCAGCACCACGTCATAGGAGACAGCATGCAATTTTTTGACCAGGCCGCTGTGGCCCGCGCCCTGCCCTACGCCGCACTGGTGGACGCCCTGGCGCTGGGCTTGCAAGAGCCCATAGCGTCGCCACTGCGCAGCCATTACGAGCCCAACGCGGACGCCAGCACCGTGCTCATCATGCCGGCCTGGAAGGCGCAGCAGATGATGGGCGTGAAGCTGGTCTCGATCTGGCCGGGCAACAGTGCCTTGGGTCTGTCCGCAGTATCCGGCGTGTATGTGCTGATTTCCTGCACCGATGGCCGACCGCTGGCCGTGCTGGACGGCACCGAGCTGACCCTGCGCCGCACCGCCGCCGCTGCCGCCCTGGCCGCGCGCACGCTGGCACGCAAGAACAGCCAGAAGCTGGCGATTTTGGGCACCGGCTCCTTGAGCGCGCCGCTGGCGCTGGCGCATGCCAGCGTGATGGAGTTCAAGCGCATCCTGGTCTGGGGCCGCGATGTAAAAAAGGCCGAAGCCGTGGTGCACAGCCTGGCCCTGCAAGGCCTGCAGGCGCAAGCCAGCGAGGACCTGCAGGCCACCCTGGCCCAGGCCGATGTGGTGGCCGCGGCCAGCACCGCAACGACACCGTTCATACGCGCCGAATGGGTCCGCCCCGGCACCCACCTGGGTTTGATAGGCGCCTTCACACCCACCATGGCCGAGGCCGAACCGACACTGATGCCACGCGCCCAGCTGTTTGCCGACAGCCTTGACGCCGTGCTGCAAAAAGGCGGTGAGCTGCTGCAGGCGATACAACAGGGTTTGGTTCAGGCCAGCGACATCCAGGCGGAATTGGCAGAGCTGGCGGCGCAACCCGGGCGCCTGTGGCGCCAAAGTGACGAGGCCATCACGGTGTTCAAGTCGGTGGGCTTTGCCGCGCTGGATTGGATTGCGGCAGAGCGGGTGTGGGGAATCCAGGCGGAAAAGGCGGCACCGCAGCTGCGGCCGCTTTAGCGGCTGCGGCACTCCACTGGATTCGCCGCATCCGCACTCCACTCCATCCAGCCGCCATCGAACACGCTGATGCGCGGCCAGCCCATCAGCCAGGCGTAGAAAAACGCCAGCGAGGCACGCCAGCCGGTGCCGCAATAAAAGCCGATCTGCATGCCGGCGTAGATCCCGGCCTCGGCCCACACCGCCTGTATGTCTGCCGCAGGCTTCATGCGCCCTGCCCCATCCTGGAAACTGCTCATGCTGTTGACATCGCCGTCGCGCCCGGCGTGGCCCCACAGGGCGCCGGCAATTTCGCCACGCGCGGCGATATAGGGGTAGCCCGAGGTCTCGCCCATCCATTCGGCGTGGCTGCGGATGCTGACCAGTGCGGCCTGGGGCAGCGTGCGCAGCGCACGGGCCTGCTCCAGATTCAGCAGGTAGTCGGGGCGGCCCAGCCATGGGGCCCTGTCGGCAAGCGGGTCGCGGTCCCTGGCTGGCAAAGAGGGTAGTCCGGGCTGCGGCCCAGGCTGCAGCGCATGGCCAGCCGCAGACCAGGCCGCCAGCCCCCCATCCAGCAAACGCACATCCTGCGCACCGGCAACCAGCATCAGCTGCGCCACGCGGGCCGCGGCCAGCATGTTGCGGCCATACAGGATGACGGTGCTGGCCGGCCCCAGGCCCAAGCCCTGCAGCAGCTGCACCAGGTCGGCCGGGGCCAGCGCGTTCCAGTACGGTGCTTGTTCAAACTGCTGCGTGTCCAAAAAGCGCGCGCCAGGAATGTGGCCGCTGGCATAGGCGGCATGGTCCGCGCAGCCCACCTCCAGCAACTGCCAGCCCGCCGCCGGCGCAGCAACCAGATCGATGGGACTGGCACCGGGCTCCATCGCCTGGGCCAGCAACGCTGCCAGCCAGTCCACCCCGACCAGCTGGCGCCAGCGCAGCAGGTCGCTACGAAAACCGGGAGGAACAGCGGATGCGGCGTGGCGTGAAAACATGGACGCCCAAGTAGGCCACAAACCGACCTTGGTCACTCAAAAGCACATAGCACTCGTATTTGAGGTAGCTCAAGTTTTTGCGGCCGCTTTTCGCCGAGCATGAAGCTGCGTCCACATAAAAAACCAGGGAACACCATGCGCAACAACCAACCGGTCAGCCAGCAGGCCTATGCATTCCCGCAGGACCAGACCCTGGTCTCGGTCACCGACCTCAAGGGCCGCATCACCTATTGCAATGCCGCCTTCGTCGCCGTCAGCGGCTATGCGCATGCCGAGCTGCTGGGCCAGCCGCACAACCTGGTGCGCCACCCGGACATGCCCGAAGAGGCCTTTCGCGATATGTGGGCCACCATCCAGTCCAAACGCCCCTGGACCGGCCTGGTGAAAAACCGGCGCAAGAATGGCGACCACTACTGGGTGAATGCCAATGCCACGCCGATGCTGGACGGCGAGCAGATCACCGGCTATCTGTCGGTGCGCACCGCGCCCACTGCGGCAGCAGTAGCAGGCGCCGAAGCGCTGTATGCCCAGATGCAGGCCGACACCGCAGCGGGGCGCAGCCGCTACACGCTGCGGCATGGCCAGCTGCTGCGCGCCGGTCTGGCGGGCCGCCTGCAGCGCCTGTTCCAGCCGGGCCTGCTGGGCAAGCTGGCCCTGCTGCAAGGCCTGCTGGGCACGGGCGTGCTCGGGCTGCTGTTGTTGAACCTGCCGCTGGCCGTGGTGGCGCTGGCCCTGCTGGCCAGCCTGGGCGCCACGCTGTGGGCCACCTGGACCTTGGCGGTGCAGCCCCTGGGCCACCTGGTGCAAGACGCCAACCACCTGGCCGCCGGCGACCTGGCGCACCGGGTCGCTATTGGCGAGCCCGGATTTGTCGGCCAGCTGCAGCAGGCGCTCAACCAGATGTCGGTGAACCTGCGCACCGTGGTCAGCGATGTGCGCCATGAGATTGAAGAGCTCAACACCTCGGTGCGGGAAATTGCCGATGGCAACGAGGACATGTCCTCGCGCACCGAATCGCAGGCCAGCAGCCTGGAAGAAACCGCCGCCTCCATGGAAGAGATCAACAGCACGGTGCAGTCCAGCGCGGCAGCGGCCGAGCGCGGCCACGGCCTGGCCCGCAGCACCACCGAGATCACCCAGCGCAGCAACGACGCCGTGCAATCGGTGGCGCACAGCATGCAGGGCATCGCGGACTCATCGGGCAAGATCACCGAGATCATCCATCTGATCGAGGGCGTGGCCTTTCAGACCAATATCCTGGCGCTCAACGCCGCCGTGGAAGCAGCCCGCGCCGGCGAGCAGGGGCGCGGCTTTGCCGTGGTGGCCTCGGAGGTACGGGCACTGGCGCAACGCACCACGGCCGCGGCCAAGGAAATCAAGCAGCTCATAAGCGAATCATCCGAGCGGGTACGCGCCGGCGGTGAACAAACGCGGGTGGCGCTGGAACGCATGGGCTCGGCGCTGGACGCGGTGGGCAAAGTCAGCAGCGTGCTGGAAGAAATCAGCACCGCGTCGAGCGAACAGCGCCTGGGCATTTCGCAGATCAACGAGGCCATCACGCAGATGGACAGCCTGACCCAGCAAAACGCCGCCATGGTGGAAGAGCTGGCAGCCACGGCCCGCGCATTGCAGGGCCAGACCCATGAGGTCAGCAACTCCATGCGTCTGTTTCGCCTCAAGGCCGGTGACCAGACGGTGGCGCAGCTGGATGCGGTGTCCATGCGCCGCCTCGCCAAAGCTTGAGCAGTTCAAACCAGAGCACGCTGCACAGGCCTGGCGTAGTTGGGCAGCTTGCGCGTTCGATACTGCGGATTGTCTTGCGCAAGGTTATGTTGTCTAACTTGCACACTCTTCAGACCTTCAATGGGATCCCGTGGCGATGCAATATGCCGCGCGGCAAGGGCCAATATCAATTCAAGGGGTGCGTGATGCGCTTGCATACAGCTCGGTATTTATTGCGGATTGCAGCCCTTTTGGGAGCCGTCTGGGCCCTGCCCGACACCGCCTTGGCTGCCGACAAATATCCATCCCAAGCCATCACCATCGTCATCCCTTTTGGCGTTGGCGGCGAGTCCGACTCTGCTGCGCGCGCATTGGCACCCCTGATCGAAAAGCATTTCCCCGGCAGCAGCATCAAACTGCAAAACATGCCGGGCAATTCAGGCACTCTGGCGGCCAAATATATGCTGGATGCCCCTGCCGATGGCTACACGCTCTTGCTCGGGCGGGTGGCCAATCTGGGCATGGCGCCCGCCCTGGACTCCACCTTGCCTTATGCAGCGCAGGACTTTGCGACGCTGGGCATCCTGGAGCGCACGCCCTTCGTATGCGTGGTACCCAATGACTCGGATATTGCCAATGCGCGTGACATGATCAAGGCGCTGCGCGACCCATCCAGGAAGCTGGTCTACGCCACCACCGGCGAGACGACCGGGCACTACATGGCCGGGCTTTACATGCTCAAGCTCATCGGCCGCCCTAGCCAAACGGCTACGCCGCTGCATCTCAACTCCGCAGTCCAGGTGAATGAGGCGGTCCTCTCAGGGAAAGCACAGTTCGCCTTCAACCACGTCTCAACGCTGTTGCCTTTGCTACGCGACCACAAACTGCGCGCCTTGTTCACCAACGCGCCGGGGCGCATACCGGCGCTGCCCGATTTAAAACTTATCCGTAAATAGTAGAATTGCTCCTTGAGCCGCCTGTTACGCGGCCAAGGAGTAGTGTTGTGGCGGCAAAGACGCGTGCGGCATCGTGGGTTGTGACCGATGACTTCTGGGCCAGGGTTGAGCCATTGGTTCCGATTCGAGGCCGACCGGCAGACAAAGAGTACGCGCGCAAGGCGGG
>JAYVNF010000535.1:0-2564 GCA_043758575.1 Rhodoferax sp. | reverse complement strand
GAATGGGCGCTGACCACCCAGCTCGAAGTCATAGCCCGCCATTTCGATGAAATGGAGGACGCTTATCTGCGCGAGCGCAAGGCCGATCTGGAGCAGATTGTGGAGCGCGTGCTGCGCGCCATGAAGGGTGCCGCCTCGCCCATGGCCAGCCACGGCCGGCCGGTGCGCAAACAGTCGCAGCAGGACCTGCTGCTGGACGACACCGTGGACGTGCCCCTGGTGCTGGTGGCGCACGACCTGTCACCGGCGGACATGCTGCAGTTCAAGCAAAGCGTGTTTGCCGGCTTCATTACCGATGTGGGTGGGCGCACCTCGCACACCGCCATCGTCGCGCGCAGCATGGACATTCCCGCAGTGGTCGGTGCACGTACCTGCAGCCAGCTGGTGCGCCAGGATGACTGGGTCATCATCGACGGTGACTCGGGCGTGGTGATCGTGGACCCCTCGCCCATCATCCTGGCCGAGTACGGTTTCAAGCAGCGCCAGGGCGAGCTCGAGCGGGGCCGCCTGCAGCGCCTGCTGCACACCCCGGCCGTCACCATGGATGGCGAGCGCGTGCAATTGTTGGCGAATATTGAAATGCCGGAAGACGCGGCCCTGGCGCTCAAGGCCGGAGCCCTGGGCGTAGGTCTGTTTCGCAGCGAGTTTCTGTTCATGGGACGCCAGGGCAAGCTGCCGGACGAGGAAGAGCAGTACCAGGCCTACAAACGCGCCGTGGAAGGCATGAAAGGCCTGCCCGTCACCATCCGCACAGTG
This sequence comes from Rhodoferax sp., assembly GCA_043758575.1. Taxonomy (GTDB): domain Bacteria; phylum Pseudomonadota; class Gammaproteobacteria; order Burkholderiales; family Burkholderiaceae_C; genus Allorhodoferax. Next base: position 1,808 of record JAYVNF010000535.1, on the reverse strand, counting down.
GACGTGGGGGCAGACAAGCCGCTGGACGATTCCCTGCGTGATGACGCCCATCTGAATCCGGCTCTGGGCTTGCGCGCCATCCGCTGGAGTCTGGCCGATCCGGCCATGTTTCTGACGCAATTGCGCGCCATTCTGCGTGCCGCCGCCCACGGCCAGGTGCACCTGCTGGTGCCCATGCTGGCGCATGCGCGCGAGATTCGCCAGACCCTGGCCCACATCGACCATGCGCGCGCCATGCTGGACAACAAGGGTGTGGTGTATGGCCCGGTGAAGCTGGGCGCCATGATTGAAATACCGGCCGCAGCCTTGAGCCTGAAGCTGTTTTTGAAGCACTTCGACTTTCTGTCGATTGGCACCAACGACTTGATCCAGTACACCCTGGCGATAGACCGTGCCGATGAGTCGGTGGCCCATCTGTACGACCCCTTGCACCCGGCGGTGTTGCAGCTGGTGGCCAACACCATCGCTGAATGCCGGGCTCAGGGTAAGGACGTGAGCGTCTGCGGCGAGATGGCCGGCGACACCACACTGACACGCTTGCTACTCGGTCTGGGGCTGCGCAGCTTCTCCATGCACCCGGCGCAGATTCTGGCGGTCAAGCAGGAAATCCTGCGTTCCGACGCCGGCAAGCTGGCGCTGTGGGCGCAGCAGGTGCTGCAGGACGAAGATCCGGCGCTGCATTTGACGCGTCACTAAAAGCCTTCACCGCCAGTCCTGTCCACCGCGCCGAGCAAGCGCAGGGCAGGCAATGGCTCGCTTTAGTTCGGGCGCTGGTCGGTCGAAGGCTTCTTCCAGAGGTTGATGCCGCCTTCCACCGCGTGCTGGTCGATGGTCGCCAGCTCAGCAGCCGAGAAGAACAGGTTCTGCATGGCACCCACCAGGTCCACAATTTGCGCCGGTTTGCTGGCACCAATCAGGGCCGTGGTCACACGCGCATCGCGCAGCACCCAGGCAATCGCCATTTGCGCCAGGCTCTGGCCGCGCGCCTTGGCAATCTCATTGAGGGCGCCCACGTGCTTCAGATTCTGCGGGCTCAGGTGGTCGGCCGTAAAAGAGCCACCGCCAGGCCGGTTGATGCGGGCGTCAGCGGGAATCCCGTTCAGGTATTTATCGGTGAGCAGACCCTGGGCCAGGGCGCTGAAGGCAATGCAGCCCATGCCGGTGTCGCTCAGGGCGTCTAACAGGTCTTCCTCAATCCAGCGGTTCAGCAGGCTGTAGGAGGGCTGGTGAATCAGCGCCGGCACACCCAGGCTTTTCAGAATGGCGGCGGCCTCGCGCGTCTTACCAGCCGAATAGCTGCTGATGCCCACGTACAGAGCCTTGCCCTGTTGTACAGCAGTCGCCAGCGCACCCATGGTTTCTTCCAGCGGGGTGTCGGGGTCAAAACGGTGGGAGTAAAAAATGTCTACGTAGTCCAGGCCCATGCGTTTCAAGCTCTGGTCCAGGCTGGCCAACACGTGTTTGCGCGAGCCCCCACCCTGGCCGTAGGGTCCTGGCCACATGTCCCAACCGGCCTTGCTGGAGATGATCAGCTCGTCGCGGTAAGGTTTGAAGTCGCGGCGCAGGTGTTCGCCAAAGTTGGTTTCGGCGCTGCCATAGGGCGGGCCGTAGTTGTTGGCCAGATCAAAGTGGGTGATTCCCAGGTCAAAGGCCGTGCGCAACATGTCGCGCTGGGTTTGAAACGGTGTGGCGTCACCGAAGTTGTGCCACAGACCCAGGGAGATGGCAGGCAGCTTCAGGCCGCTCTTGCCGCACTGGCGATAAGGCATGCTGCCATCGTAACGTTCGGACTTGGCTTGGTAGGACAC
>JAYVNF010000534.1:0-8071 GCA_043758575.1 Rhodoferax sp. | reverse complement strand
CATGGCCTTTCGGGTGAAGGACTCGCACATCGCCTACAACCGGGCGCTGGAACTGGGTGCGCAGCCGATCGACATTCCCACTGGACCGATGGAGCTGCGCCTGCCAGCCATCAAGGGCATAGGCGGAGCACCGCTCTACCTGATAGACCGCTTTGAGGACGGCAAGTCCATCTACGACATCGACTTCGCCTTCATCGAAGGTGTGGAGCGCCACCCGGTGGGACACGGCCTCAAGCTGATAGACCACCTGACCCACAATGTGTACCGCGGCCGCATGGCCTTTTGGGGGGCGTTTTACGAAAAGCTGTTCAACTTCCGCGAGCTGCGCTACTTCGACATCAAGGGCGACTACACCGGCCTGACCTCGCGTGCCATGACCGCACCGGACGGCCAGATCCGCATCCCCCTGAACGAAGAGTCCGGCAAGGGCAACGGCCAGATTGAAGAGTTCCTGATGCAGTTCAACGGCGAGGGCATTCAGCATATCGCCCTGATTTGCGACGACCTGATCGCCACCATAGACCGGCTGGCGCTGGCCGGCATACCGCTGCTCTCGGCCCCCAACGATGTGTACTACGACATGCTGGAGACGCGCCTGCCCGGCCACGGCCAGTCTATAGACGCTTTGCAGACGCGCGGCATTTTGCTGGACGGCACTACCCAGGGTGGCCAGGCGCGTTTGCTGCTGCAAATATTTTCCAAGCCCCTGCTGGGACCGGTGTTCTTTGAGTTCATCCAGCGCAAGGGCGACGAGGGCTTTGGCGAGGGCAACTTCAAGGCCTTGTTCGAATCGCTGGAGCGCGACCAGCTGCGTCGCGGTGTGCTCAGTACGGAGGCTTGAACCATGAAAATCGACCGCATCCACCACGTCGCCTACCGCTGCAAAGACGCCAAAGAAACCGTGCTCTGGTACCAGCAAATGCTGAAGATGGACTTTATGCTGGCGATTGCCGAAGACCTGGTGCCCAGCACCAAGGAGCCCGACCCGTATATGCACGTCTTTCTGGACGCCGGCATGGGCAATGTGCTGGCCTTTTTCGAACTGCCCACCAAGCCGCCCATGGGGCGTGACCCCAACACGCCGGAGTGGGTGCAGCACATCGCCTTCAAGGTGAAGGACCGCGCCACCTTGCTGGAATACCACGCCCACCTGGAGGCCCACGGCGTCAAGGTGCTGGGGGTGACCGACCATGGCGCCTTCCACTCGATTTACTTTTTTGACCCCAACGGACACCGGCTGGAGCTGTCCTGCCCGGACCCGGATGAGACGGCTCTGCTGCAGAAGCTGGACGCGGTGAAATGGGACATGCTGGAAGAGTGGAGCCAGACCAAGCGCGCGCCCCAGCATGCGGCTTTTTTGCACGCACGGGAGTTCAAGCCGTGACTAGCGTTGTGAACGCCAACCTGAACGACACCCACGCGCCGGAGCTGCAAAGCTGGCTGGAATCGGCCAACGATGCCGCCAGCAATTTCCCGATCCAGAACCTGCCCTTTGGCCGCTTTAGACGCAGTCCCCATGGCGGCTGGCGCCTGGGCGTGGCCATTGGTGACCAGGTGCTGGACCTGCGCGTGGCCAAGCTGTTCGAGTCCAACGACATGCAGCGCCTCATGCAACTGGCCCGGGAGCCACGCCAGGCCTTGCGCACTGCGCTCTCACTGGGCCTGCGACTAGGCAGCCCGCACGAAAGGGCCTTTCGCGAAGCCCTGCTGCCCATGTCCCAGGTAGAGATTGGCCTGCCCTGCGACATCGGCGACTACACCGATTTCTACACCAGTATCCACCACGCAACCACCGTGGGACGCCAGTTTCGCCCGGACAACCCACTGCTGCCCAACTACCAGTGGGTGCCTATCGGCTACCACGGACGCAGCTCGTCCATAGTTGTCAGCGGGCCGGGTCTGGGCCACGCCTTCCCGCGCCCCAAGGGCCAGGTCAAGCCTGCCGACGCAGACGTGCCGGTGCTTAGGCCCAGCGCGCGGCTGGACTTTGAACTGGAGCTGGGCGCATTCATCGCCAGGCCCAATGCGGCCGGTGAGCCCGTCTCCATGGCAGACGCTGAAGAGCATGTGTTCGGACTCACCCTTTTTAACGACTGGAGTGCACGCGACATCCAGGCCTGGGAGTACCAGCCGCTGGGCCCCTTCCTGTCCAAAAACTTTGCCAGCACGGTGTCGCCCTGGATGGTCACGCTGGATGCGCTGGCGCCCTTTCGCAGCGCCTTTGTGCGCCCGCCACAAGACCCGCAGCCCCTGCCCTACCTGGACTCCAGCGCAAACCGAAACCAGGGCGCCATGGATATCGAACTCGAGGTCTGGCTGCACACGCAGAAAATGCGCGACAGCGGACACGCGGCCGTGCGCCTGGCGCGCAGCAACTACCGAGACGCCTACTGGACCCTGGCGCAGCTGGTGGCGCACCACACGGTGAACGGCTGCAATCTGCGCAGCGGCGACCTATTGGGTACCGGCACCCTGTCGGGACCGCTACCCGAGCAGGCCGGCTCCCTGCTGGAGCTGAGTGCTGCTGGCAAGCAGCCATTGGTGCTGGCCAATGGAGAGACGCGCGGCTTTCTGGAGGACGGCGACACGGTGATCCTGCGCGGCTACTGCCAGCGCGAGGGCTTCAGGCGCATTGGTTTTGGCGAGTGCCGCGGTACGGTGCTGGCGGCCCGGCCATGAGCGGTGCCCGCTTGGCAAGCGCGTAAGCTGATGCCCATGATCACCCTGTACTCCTACCACCGCAGCTCGGCCGCCTACCGGGTGCGCATTGCGCTGAACCTCAAGGGCCTGGCCTACGACACCATTCCCGTGCACCTGCTGCAGGACGGTGGCGCGCAGCACAGCGCCGCCTACAGCGCCGTCAACCCGACGCACCTGGTGCCCACCCTGGTCGATGCGGGACTCACCTTGGGCCAGTCCATGGCCATCATGGAGTACCTGGACGAGGTCTACCCCACGCCGCCCTTGCTACCCGCCAATGCGCCAGGCCGGGCCTGGGTGCGCGCCTTGTCGCAGCAGATTGCCTGCGATATCCATCCGCTCAACAACCTGCGCGTGCTGCTGTACCTGGAAAATGTGCTGGAAGTGGACGCTGCGGCCAGAAAGGTCTGGTACCGGCACTGGGTGGCCATCGGCTTTGCGGCGCTGGAGCACATGCTCGCCGGCACCACCACCGACTTCTGCGCCGGCGACGCACCCGGCATGGCCGACTGTTGTCTGGTGCCGCAGTTGGCCAATGCCAGGCGTTTCAAGGTGCCGCTGCAGGCATATCCCCAGTTGTGCCGCATTGAGGCGGCTTGCTTGCAGCTGGAAGCGTTTCAACGGGCTGCACCAGAGAAGCAGCCGGACGCCGCTTAAAGGTCTTTATTCAAGTTGTACGCTATCAAAGCAGGGGTCTGAAATGCTAAGCAGGAACACCAAGCCATGACTGCATTCAATGTCACCCACAAAACTACTTTCACCGTTGAGTTGCTGCGTGATCAGGTGCGGGTGATCGACCGACGACCTGGCAACCCCAACGAACTGCGCAGGGGACTGTCCAAACTGCATGGCAGTTTGGACACAATGCCGCTGTCAAAAGACACCGCCTCCGACTTTAAAAAAACCAGAGAGAATCGTGGTAAGGCGTGAGCAAACTGGTTGTTGATGCAAACACAGTCATCGACTGGTTTCATACCTCCGAAGAAGGCGAAGCCTATTCCCGTTACCTTGAGCCCCTGATCACCGAGGGTGGTACGCAGTTGGTGGTGCCTCTGCATTTTGATATCGAGGTCTGCGCGCACCTGGTCAAAAAGAACCGCCAACAGCCCAACGTATTTTCTGACGCGTGGTTGGCCACGTCGCTGAATGTTCTGGATGCCCTGCCATTTGAGATTGCAGCCATTGGCACGAACTTCAACCTGCTTGGCAACCTGGCCAAGGCATTCAATCCGTCAGTCTACGACACACCCTATTTGCACCTCGCACGAACGATGGAGCTCCCATTAGCCACCCGTGACCCGGGACTGATATCGGCATGCAAACGTTGGAACGTTTTGCATTGGACACCTTGACCTAAACGGTCACTGTCGCATGCGGGTTCGGGGCAGGCAATTGGCAACGCCCTCGTCCGTCATCAAGTGTTCCGAGAGCTCAAACTCAGGCAACATCACCCTGCGGAGCGTCGTGCTGTGCAAAGACTTCCTTGGCTGCGAACAGGCCGTTGAGTGCAGCAGGAAAGCCAGCATAGACAGACATTTGCATGATGACTTCGACGATTTCTTGCTGGGAGCAGCCAACGTTCCGAGCGCCGTGGATGTGGACTTTGAGCTGAGGCGCAGCATTGCCCAACGCGGTGAGCGCCGCCACAACAGCGAGTTCCCTGGTCCGAAGATCGAGACCGGGCCTCGAATAGATGTCCCCAAATGGAAACTCAATGAGCAGGCGTGCAAAGTCGGGAGCGATGTCGCGCAGACTTTCAATGACATTTTCGCCAGCCTCGCCATCGACCTCCTTCAGCTTGGCCCAGCCCCGCAGATAGCGTTCGTTGTTCACATCCGTTCCTTTGTGTTGAATAGTGAACGCACTGTAGGTCTCGCCATGCAACGCATCCAATACCATTTTTGTGATACCTTTTCGGTATGAATGAATCCATTGATCTGCGACAACTGCGCTACTTCCTGGCAGTGTGTGACGAACTCCATTTCGGACGCGCGGCGCTGCGATTGCATATCTCGCAACCACCGTTGAGCAGGCAGATACGCCAATTGGAAGATCAACTTGGCGTAGAGCTATTCCTGCGGAACAAGTCAGGAGTGGCGCTGACAGAAGCCGGTAAAGCATTCCTGCCAGAAGTACGAAAAACCCTGCTTCAAGCGGAAAAAGCTATTGCCGTAGCCCAAGCTACACGAGGCACTGAGGATGGGCAGTTTGTTGTGGGCTACACAACCGTATTTGATCGCAGTGCAATACCCAACGTGGTTGACCGTCTGCAGCAGCGCTTCCCCAACTGGCGCATCGTTACGAAAGGCAAGCATTCGATCAGCCTTATCCGGGATATCAAGAACGGGACCATGGACGCGGCTTTCATTGGTTTGCACACAGACCCCCAGGGCTTGACGGTAGAAGCCGTTGTGGAGGAGCCCCTGGTGGTCGCCTTGCCCACCCATCATCGACTCGCCCAAAAGCGCGTACTCAGCTTTGATGATCTTCGGGGCGAAGCAATGTTTTGGTTTGAACGCCGATTGAATCCGGGCTTTTACGATCACTGCCAAGCAATTTTCGAGCAGCTCGACTTCAAGCCGAACACCATCCCGGAGCCGCCAGAACATCACATCCTCTTGGGATTGATTGCGGAAGGGCAAGGCATCGCCCTTATATCGGCATCTCTGCAGAACGTCAAACGCAAGGGCGTCTCTTTCAGGGCGCTGAATGTAGGTTCAAACAGGCTGTCGATGGGTATTGTCGTCACCTATTTCGAGCACAACCCTTCGCCTATGTTGCACCCGTTTCTCGACCTCGTCAGGGCACAAATTCCCCGCAGACCTTAGCCCTTCGGGTCTTGAACACTGAGCGGCGGCGGCAACACATTGCCTTCAAACCGTCAATGCCAATGTCTTCATCGCGAAGCTTGCTGATCTCCCACTGAAGGCTTGGACGGGAAAGCGCTCCGTCGTGAACATGCCCATCCTGGGCAGTGAGGGTGTACCCCTCTGGCAGTCGCCCCCTACAAGTTAGGCGCCAACAACCGCTGCAATTCCCTGGCATCCATCTGCCGGCGCTGCGCCAGATCCTGCAGCTGGTCCTCGCCAATCTTGCCGACGTTGAAGTAGCAACTCTCGGGGTGCCCCAGGTAAAAGCCGCTGACGCTGGCCGCCGGTGTCATGGCCAGGCTCTCGGTCAGAGTCATGCCGATTTCTTCGCATTGCAATAAGGCAAACATGTCCTTCTTGGCGCTGTGGTCCGGGCAGGCCGGGTAGCCTGGCGCCGGGCGTATACCGCGGTAGCGCTCGTGGATCAAGGCTTCGATGTCCAGCTGTTCGTCGGCTGCATAGCCCCACCAATCGGTACGCACGCGCTGGTGCAGGCATTCGGCAAAGGCCTCGGCCAATCGGTCGGCAATGGCCTTGAACATGATGGCGCTGTAGTCGTCCAGCGCGTCTATGAAGATCTGGTCGCGCTTCTCCACGCCAATGCCGGCCGTCACGGCGAACACGCCCACGTAGTCGGCGGCCAGGCCCTTGGGCGCGACGAAATCGGCCAGGCAGCGGCTGGGGCGCAGCACGCCGTCTATCTCCTGCTTTTCGGTCTGCTGGCGCAGGCCGTACCAGGTCATGGCGACCTGGCTGCGCGTGGCGTCGGTGTAAATCTCGATGTCGTCATCGTTCACGGAATTGGCCGGGTACAGGCCCAGCACGCCGTTGGCCGTCAGCCAGCGGCCCTCGATGGCGCGCTTGAGCAGCGCTTGGCCGTCATGGAGTACGCGCTGGGCTTCGACGCCCACCACCTCGTCCGTGAGGATGGCCGGATAGGGGCCGGCCAGGTCCCAGGTCTGGAAAAAGGGACCCCAATCGATGAAGCGTGCCAGCTCGGTCAAATCAAAATTGCGCAGCACGCGCCGGCCTATGAATTTGGGGCTTGCAGCTTGGTAGCCGGTCCAATCAATCGGTGTTTTGTTGGCCCGCGCCCGCGCCAGCGGCCACAGCGGAATCTGCTTTTTGTTGGCGTGCTGCAGGCGCACCTTGTCGTTGTCGGCGGCCAGTGTTTGCAGGTAGGCATCGGCCTGTTCCCCGAGCAGGCTTTGCGCCACACTCACGCTGCGCGAAGCATCCGGCACATAGACCACGGGCCCTTCGTAATGCGGCGCAATTTTCACGGCGGTATGCACCCGGCTGGTGGTGGCACCACCAATCAGCAACGATGTTTTGCGACCGCGAAAGTAATCATCTTTTTGCATCTCGCCGGCCACATAGGCCATCTCTTCCAGGCTGGGGGTGATCAGGCCGGAGAGGCCAATGATGTCTGCGCCCTCGGCCTTGGCGCGCGCCAGAATTTCGTGGCAGGGCACCATCACGCCCATGTTGATGACCTCGAAGTTGTTGCACTGGAGCACCACGGTGACGATGTTTTTGCCAATGTCGTGCACATCGCCCTTGACCGTGGCAATCACAATTTTTCCTTTGGCTTTTGCCTCGCCACCAGCCTGCACCATGGCCGCTTTTTCGGCCTCGATATACGGCAGCAAATGCGCCACCGCCTGCTTCATGACGCGCGCGCTTTTCACCACCTGGGGCAGAAACATCTTGCCCTGGCCGAACAGATCGCCCACCACGTTCATGCCGTCCATCAGCGGGCCTTCAATCACGTGCAAGGGCCGTCCGCCCTGGGCCAAGAAGGCCTGGTAGGCCTCTTCGGTGTCCAAGGTGATGAAGTCGGTAATGCCATGCACCAGGGCGTGGCTCAGGCGCTGGCCCACGCTTACGGGTGCGTCCACCGTGCCGCGCCAATCGAGCTTGCGGCTCTCGTCGCGCGCCGCGCCCTGGGCGCTCTCGGCAATCTCCACCAGGCGCTCGCCGGCGTCGGCTCGGCGGTTCAGCACCACGTCTTCCACGCGTTCGCGCAGGTCCAAGGGGATGTCGTCGTACACGCCCACCATGCCGGCGTTGACGATGCCCATGTCCATGCCGGCCTGGATCGCGTGGTAGAGGAACACGGTGTGGATGGCCTCGCGCACCGGGTCGTTGCCACGGAAGGAAAAGCTGACGTTGGAGACGCCGCCAGACACTTTGGCGCCCGGCAAATTTGCCTTGATCCAGCGCGTGGCCTCGATGAAGTCGACCGCGTAGTTGTTGTGCTCTTCGATGCCGGTAGCGATGGCGAAGATGTTGGGGTCAAAAATAATGTCTTCGGGCGGAAAGTCCAGCTCGTTGACCAGCACCTGGTAGGCGCGCGCGCAGAGCTCGATCTTGCGCTGGTAGGTGTCGGCCTGGCCTTGTTCATCAAAGGCCATGACCACGGCGGCGGCCCCGTAGCGGCGCACCAGGCGCGCCTGCTGCTTGAACGCGTCCACGCCTTCTTTCATGCTGATGGAGTT
>JAYVNF010000533.1:0-8073 GCA_043758575.1 Rhodoferax sp. | reverse complement strand
CTGGCACCGCAAAAGGACTGGGCAGCGAACCAGCCCCAACAGCTGGCGCAGGTGCTGCACAAGCTCGAGGCGATTCAGCAGGAGTTCAATGCAGCGCAGCCGCCCAGCAAGAAAGTCTCGCTGGCCGACCTGATTGTGCTGGCCGGTGGTGCCGCTGTCGAAGCCGCCGCCAAGAAGGCAGGGCACAACATCACCGTACCGATTGCTCCGGGCCGCATGGATGCCAGCCAGGCCGAGACCGATGTGGAGTCTTTCCAGGTGCTGGAGCCGGTGGCCGATGGCTTTCGCAACTATGCCCACGCCGGCCTGGAAGAGGTGGCGGCGGAACTGCTGCTGGACAAGGCCCAGTTGCTGCGTCTGAGCGCACCGGAGATGACGGTGCTGGTGGGCGGCCTGCGGGTGCTCAATGCCAATGTGGGCCAGTCCCAGCACGGCGTCTTCACCACCCGGCCCGAGACCCTGAGCAATGACTTCTTTGTCAACCTGCTGGACATGCGTACGCAATGGCGCAAAGCCGCCACGCCGGGTGTGCTCGAAGGCCATGACCGCAGCAGCGGTGCGCTGAAGTGGACCGGCACTTTGGTGGACCTGGTGTTTGGCTCCAACGCGCAACTGCGGGCGCTGGCCGAGGTTTATGCCACCAGCGACGCGGGCCCGAAGTTTGTGGAAGACTTTGTGGCCGCCTGGACCAAGGTGATGAACCTGGACCGCTTCGACCTGAAGTAAGACCAGCCGCACGGTGGGCATTGCGCCCGCCGTGCCGGCACTCTTGTTCTGCCAACGCGCCGGGCTTGCTCTCTCGCTGCTGCGCTCCCCCGTCTCTACTCCCGCGCTTCTACCAACCCAGCCTGGGCATGCCGTTGTCCGACTCCGACTGGAACACGGCAAAGGTCTGCACCAGTTCCTGTGACTGCGATTTGAGGCTGGCCGCTGCTGCGGCCATTTGCTCTACCAGGGCTGCGTTCTGTTGGGTGGCCTGGTCCATCTCGGCCACGGCATCGCCGACCTGGGCCACACCGGAGGCCTGTTCGGCAGTGGCCGAGCTGATCTCGCCCATGATGTCGGTGACACGGCGAATGCTGTCCACCACCTCGGACATGGTGGTGCCGGCCTGGCCGACAAGGGTGGTGCCCTGCTCTACCCGCTCCACGCTGGCACTGATCAGGCTCTTGATTTCCTTGGCCGCTTCGGCACTGCGTCCGGCCAGTGAGCGCACCTCAGAGGCCACCACGGCAAAGCCGCGCCCCTGGTCGCCGGCACGGGCCGCTTCCACGGCCGCATTCAGGGCCAGGATATTGGTCTGAAAGGCAATGCCGTCAATCACGCTGATGATGTCCGAAATGCGGCGCGAGCTCTCGTTGATGCCTTGCATGGTCTGCACCACCTGGGCCACCACGGCACCACCTTGTGCGGCCACCGAACTGGCGTTCATGGCCAGCTGGTTGGCCTGCTGGGCGCTGTCAGCGCTCTGGCGCACGGTTTGCGTGAGGGCGGCCATGCTGCTGGAGGTGCGCTGCAAATTACCTGCGGTGCGCTCAGTGCGGTCACTCAGGTCCTGGTTGCCGCTGGCAATTTCGGAGCAGGCCACATCGATGCCATGGGCGCCCTGGCGCACGGCAGAAACCGCTGCGTCCATGCGTCCCAGGGTGGACTGCAGGGCCTGCGCGCCCGGGGTGTGGACCGCCATGCCGTGCACATTCAGCGCAATGCTGTCGGCACTGTTGACGCTGGCCACCAGGCGGGCCAGCTCTTCACCCTCTTCGGAGGCGCGGCGCATGCCCAGGGCCAGCGCCACTTCCACACCGGACTGGATCACCACGTACACAGCGTGCAACACCACGCGCATGAAATCCGCTTGCGTGGTGCAGTAAAAGCCCATGCCGGCGGCCTGCAGACGGTCAAAGAGCACGTGGTGCACCGCAAACAGAGCGGCACCAAACAAGATCAGTTTCCAGTCCAGATAAACCAGCAAAAAGGCCAGTACCACAAACACACCAAAGTGCAGCTCCAGCATGCCGTGGGCCAGCTGAATTTGCAGTGCCACAAAAGAGACCAGCACAAAGGTAAGCACATAGCGGCTGGTGTGCGAGCCAGGCCCGCTGCCAAAGTAGCCCACAGCAGCCACCACCAAGAGGGCCAGTGCCATGCCCATGGCCAGCCCCGACTCCACGAATTGCATACCCAGTGCGACACTGGCCACGGCACTCAGGCCTATGGCCACCAGCAGAACTTTGTCACCCAGAAGGGCGCGCGGCGAGGGGGCGTATTTTTCGGTCATGGCCTGTGTCTCTCTCTTTTTATGTCCGTCCAATACGGGTGCAGACCATCTTAGCGTCGGCACGCAACACTTGACCAATTTTTTTACTTAAGGCATGGGAAAGCGCGCGCGGCGCTCCAGGTCATCCAGGTCGATGTGGTTGCGCATGTACTGCTGGCTGGCGTCCACAAAGGGCTGGTGGTCCCAGGAGGTCAGACGCCCCTTGGTCAGTGCGCTGAACACCAGACGGCGGCGGCGCTGGCTGTTCAGGACTTTTTGGTGCAGGCCCAAGAAGTCCCAGCGTGTGGTGGCCTCGGCCCAGAAGGCCTGCAGGGTGCTGAGGTGGCTGGAATCGTTGGCCAGGTTGTTGAGCTCTGCCGGGTCGCTCTGGAGGTTGAACAGCATGACGATATCGTCGTGCGAATAGATGAACTTCCAGGGGCCACGGCGGATCATGACCAGAGGCGTCTTGCTACCCTCGGCCATGTATTCGCCAAACACCTCGTCATGCCCATTGCGGCCCTCCAGATGGGTCACCAGGGAACGCCCATCCAGCGCCAACAGTGGGTCGGTCTGGCCGCCGGCCATTTCTACAAAAGTGGGCAGCAGGTCGATGGTGGAGACGCTGTTGCTGATGCGACCGGCTTTGAAGCGCGCCGGCGCGTGTACCACCATCGGCACGCGGGCCGACATTTCGAACCAGTTCATCTTGTACCAAAGGCCGCGCTCGCCCAGCATGTCGCCGTGGTCGCCGGAGAAGACGATGATCGTGTCCTCGGCCAGGCCGCAGTCTTTCAGGGTTTTTAGCAGCTCACCAATCTTGCTGTCCACATAGCTGCAGGAGCCAAAGTAGGCACGCCGGGCGCGGCGGATCGCTTCTTCGCTCAAAGGTTTGTCCCACAGGTCTATGACCTTGAGGATGCGCTGCGAGTGCGGGTCCTGCTCCTCCTGCGCAAAGGTGTGCGCCGGCATCGGAATGTCTTCGTCGCGGTACAAATCATAGAACTCTGCGGGGATGGTGTAGGGGTCATGCGGGTGCGTCATGGACACCGTCAGGCAGAAGGGCCGATCGGGCGTGTTGCGCACATGGTCGTACATATACTGGCGCGCCTTGAAGACAGTTTCCTCGTCATGGTCGAGCTGGTTGGTGCGCACGCTGGGGCCGGCCTGCAGCACCGAAGACATGTTGTGGTACCAGCTGGGCCGCACTTCGAGTTCGTCCCAGTTCACGGCCCAACCATAGTCTGCGGGATAGATGTCGGCAGTGAGCCGGTCTTCGTAGCCGTGCAATTGGTCGGGGCCGCAGAAGTGCATTTTCCCGGACAAGGCGGTGCGGTAGCCCAGGTTGCGCAGGTAGTGGGCATAGGTGGGAATGTCGGCGGCAAAGTCGGCGGCATTGTCATAGGCGCCGATTTGCGAGGGCAGCTGGCCGCTGACCAGGCTGAAGCGCGAGGGCGCACACAAAGGGCTGGGGCAATAGGCCGATTCAAACACCACACCCTCGGCCGCCAACTTGCTCAAGTGGGGCATCTGCACCACCGACTGCGGGTTGTACATGGGCAGCATGGGCGCGGCCATCTGGTCGGCCATGATGAACAGGATGTTGGGACGTTTGGCGGCCATGGGTGTGGGCTTTCAGTGGGTGGTCAATGGACAAATGGTAGCGCCGTTGGTGGCGCTATTGACCCTGACCGTACCGCATCTGCAGTGCTTGTTCTTGTCTGGATGCGACGCTTGCTGCGTAGGTACAACCTGGCTCTCGCTGCGCGGGAAGGGCATATGCCCTTCCCGCGCAGCGAGAGCCAGGTTGTACCTACGCAGCAAGCGTCGCATCCAGACAAGAACAAGCACTGCAGATGCGGTACGGTCAGGGTCAATAGCGCCACCAACGGCGCTACCATTTGTCCATTGACCACCCACTGAAAGCCCACACCCATGGCCGCCAAACGTCCCAACATCCTGTTCATCATGGCCGACCAGATGGCCGCGCCCATGCTGCCCATGTACAACCCGCAGTCGGTGGTGCAGATGCCCCACTTGAGCAAGTTGGCGGCCGAGGGTGTGGTGTTTGAATCGGCCTATTGCCCCAGCCCTTTGTGTGCGCCCTCGCGCTTCAGCCTGGTCAGCGGCCAGCTGCCCTCGCAAATCGGCGCCTATGACAATGCCGCCGACTTTGCCGCCGACATTCCCACCTATGCCCACTACCTGCGCAACCTGGGCTACCGCACCGCCTTGTCCGGGAAAATGCACTTCTGCGGCCCCGACCAATTGCACGGCTACGAAGACCGGCTCACTGCCGACATCTATCCCGCAGACTATGGTTGGGCCGTGAACTGGGACGAACTCGAAGTGCGGCCCAGCTGGTACCACAACATGTCTTCGGTGCTGCAGGCCGGCCCCAGCGTGCGCACCAACCAGCTCGACCATGACGAGGAAACTGTCTTCAAGGCGCGCCAGTATATGTACGACCATGTGCGCAACACGCCCGATCGGCCCTTCTGCCTGACGGTGTCCATGACGCACCCGCATGACCCCTACACCATCCCCGCAGAGTTCTATGATTTGTACCGCGACGAAGACATTCCGATGCCGGCGCACACCTTTGCGCAGGAGGAGCAGGACCCGCACTCGCAGCGCATCCTCAAGGTCATAGACCTGTGGGACAAACCTTTGAGCGAAGAAGCGATCCGCCGCGCCCGGCGTGCCTACTTTGGCTCCTGCAGCTATGTGGACAGCAAGATTGGTGAGCTGCTAAAAACCCTGAAAGACTGCGGCCTGGCCGAGGACACGATCATCGTCTTCTCCGGCGACCACGGCGACATGCTGGGCGAGCGCGGCCTTTGGTACAAGATGAACTGGTTCGAAATGTCGGCCCGCGTGCCGATGGTGGTACACGCGCCGGCGCGCTTCAAAGCCGGTCGCATCAGCAACAGCGTCTCCACCATCGACCTGCTGCCCACTTTTGTAGAAATGGCCGGCGGCCAGACCGACCCACTGTTGGCGCTGGATGGGCGTTCCCTGGTGACCCATCTGGAGGGCCGCAATGGGCATGACGAGGTGTTTGGCGAATACATGGCCGAGGGTAGCAAGACGCCTCTGGTCATGATCCGCCGTGGCCCCTGGAAGTTCATCTATTCGCACGACGATATCGTCATGCTGTTCAACCTCCAGAGCGACCCGGCAGAGCTCAACAACCTGGCCAACGATTCCAGCCACCTCAGCACCCTGCAGGCCTTCTGGGCCGAGGCCACCACACGCTGGGACTTCTTGGGCCTGCACCAAAAAGTCCTGAACAGCCAGCGCCGCCGCCGTCTGGTGTTCAGCGCACTGACCAAGGGGCGTCTGACCTCCTGGGACCACCAGCCCTTTGTGGACGCCAGCCAGCAGTACATGCGCAACCACATCGACCTGGATGACCTGGAGCGCCGCGCGCGCTTTCCCATGCCTTAAGTAAAAAAATTGGTCAAGTGTTGCGTGCCGACGCTAAGATGGTCTGCACCCGTATTGGACGGACATAAAAAGAGAGAGACACAGGCCATGACCGAAAAATACGCCCCCTCGCCGCGCGCCCTTCTGGGTGACAAAGTTCTGCTGGTGGCCATAGGCCTGAGTGCCGTGGCCAGTGTCGCACTGGGTATGCAATTCGTGGAGTCGGGGCTGGCCATGGGCATGGCACTGGCCCTCTTGGTGGTGGCTGCTGTGGGCTACTTTGGCAGCGGGCCTGGCTCGCACACCAGCCGCTATGTGCTTACCTTTGTGCTGGTCTCTTTTGTGGCACTGCAAATTCAGCTGGCCCACGGCATGCTGGAGCTGCACTTTGGTGTGTTTGTGGTACTGGCCTTTTTGCTGGTTTATCTGGACTGGAAACTGATCTTGTTTGGTGCCGCTCTGTTTGCGGTGCACCACGTGCTCTTTGACCGTCTGCAGGCCGCCGGCATGGGCTTTTACTGCACCACGCAAGCGGATTTCATGCGCGTGGTGTTGCACGCTGTGTACGTGGTGATCCAGTCCGGTGTGGAAGTGGCGCTGGCCCTGGGCATGCGCCGCGCCTCCGAAGAGGGTGAAGAGCTGGCCCGCCTGGTGGCCAGCGTCAACAGTGCCGACAGCATTGCGCTGAATGTGCACGGCATGGCGGTCCACACCCCGGGCGCGCAGGCCCTGCAGTCCACCCTGGGACGCATGGACGCAGCGGTTTCTGCCGTGCGCCAGGGCGCCCATGGCATCGATGTGGCCTGCTCCGAAATTGCCAGCGGCAACCAGGACCTGAGTGACCGCACTGAGCGCACCGCAGGTAATTTGCAGCGCACCTCCAGCAGCATGGCCGCCCTCACGCAAACCGTGCGCCAGAGCGCTGACAGCGCCCAGCAGGCCAACCAGCTGGCCATGAACGCCAGTTCGGTGGCCGCACAAGGTGGTGCCGTGGTGGCCCAGGTGGTGCAGACCATGCAAGGCATCAACGAGAGCTCGCGCCGCATTTCGGACATCATCAGCGTGATTGACGGCATTGCCTTTCAGACCAATATCCTGGCCCTGAATGCGGCCGTGGAAGCGGCCCGTGCCGGCGACCAGGGGCGCGGCTTTGCCGTGGTGGCCTCTGAGGTGCGCTCACTGGCCGGACGCAGTGCCGAAGCGGCCAAGGAAATCAAGAGCCTGATCAGTGCCAGCGTGGAGCGGGTAGAGCAGGGCACCACCCTTGTCGGCCAGGCCGGCACCACCATGTCCGAGGTGGTGGACAGCATTCGCCGTGTCACCGACATCATGGGCGAGATCAGCTCGGCCACTGCCGAACAGGCCTCCGGTGTGGCCCAGGTCGGCGATGCCGTGGCCGAGATGGACCAGGCCACCCAACAGAACGCAGCCCTGGTAGAGCAAATGGCCGCAGCAGCGGCCAGCCTCAAATCGCAGTCACAGGAACTGGTGCAGACCTTTGCCGTGTTCCAGTCGGAGTCGGACAACGGCATGCCCAGGCTGGGTTGGTAGAAGCGCGGGAGTAGAGACGGGGGAGCGCAGCAGCGAGAGAGCAAGC
This sequence comes from Rhodoferax sp., assembly GCA_043758575.1. Taxonomy (GTDB): domain Bacteria; phylum Pseudomonadota; class Gammaproteobacteria; order Burkholderiales; family Burkholderiaceae_C; genus Allorhodoferax. Next base: position 790 of record JAYVNF010000533.1, on the reverse strand, counting down.
CCGGCGCGTTGGCAGAACAAGAGTGCCGGCACGGCGGGCGCAATGCCCACCGTGCGGCTGGTCTTACTTCAGGTCGAAGCGGTCCAGGTTCATCACCTTGGTCCAGGCGGCCACAAAGTCTTCCACAAACTTCGGGCCCGCGTCGCTGGTGGCATAAACCTCGGCCAGCGCCCGCAGTTGCGCGTTGGAGCCAAACACCAGGTCCACCAAAGTGCCGGTCCACTTCAGCGCACCGCTGCTGCGGTCATGGCCTTCGAGCACACCCGGCGTGGCGGCTTTGCGCCATTGCGTACGCATGTCCAGCAGGTTGACAAAGAAGTCATTGCTCAGGGTCTCGGGCCGGGTGGTGAAGACGCCGTGCTGGGACTGGCCCACATTGGCATTGAGCACCCGCAGGCCGCCCACCAGCACCGTCATCTCCGGTGCGCTCAGACGCAGCAACTGGGCCTTGTCCAGCAGCAGTTCCGCCGCCACCTCTTCCAGGCCGGCGTGGGCATAGTTGCGAAAGCCATCGGCCACCGGCTCCAGCACCTGGAAAGACTCCACATCGGTCTCGGCCTGGCTGGCATCCATGCGGCCCGGAGCAATCGGTACGGTGATGTTGTGCCCTGCCTTCTTGGCGGCGGCTTCGACAGCGGCACCACCGGCCAGCACAATCAGGTCGGCCAGCGAGACTTTCTTGCTGGGCGGCTGCGCTGCATTGAACTCCTGCTGAATCGCCTCGAGCTTGTGCAGCACCTGCGCCAGCTGTTGGGGCTGGTTCGCTGCCCAGTCCTTTTGCGGTGCCAGG
>JAYVNF010000532.1:0-8080 GCA_043758575.1 Rhodoferax sp. | reverse complement strand
CGACATCGACGCCAACGGCATCCTGCACGTGGGCGCCAAGGACAAGGGCACCGGCAAGGAAAACAAGATCACCATCAAGGCCAACTCCGGCCTGTCCGAGGAAGAAATTCAGAAGATGGTGAAAGACGCCGAGATCAACGCCGCTGACGACAAGAAAAAGCTGGAACTGGTGCAGGCCAAGAACGAAGCCGAAGCCAACGCCCACAGCGTCAAGAAGAGCCTGACTGAGTACGGCGACAAGCTGGATGCTGGCGAGAAGGAAAAAATCGAAGCCGCCCTCAAGGACGTCGAAGACGCCCTGAAGGCAGAAGACAAAGACACCATCAAGGCCAAGAGCGAAGCGCTCATGACCGTGAGCCAGAAGCTGGGCGAAAAGATGTACGCCGACATGCAGGCCAAGCAGGCTGCTGAAGCCGGTGCAGGAGCCGGTGCAGGAGCCGGTGCAGAAGCGGCTCCCGAGCAGGCAGCGGCCAAGCCCGCCGACGACAACGTCGTGGACGCCGAAGTCAAGGAAGTCAAAAAGGGCTAACACCCTTTGGCGATACGTCGCCACATGCGCGCCGCGTTGAACACCTTGTGTGGCTCAACGCGGCTTTTGTGTTGTAAATGGACCCCGATTGAACATGGCCAAAAGAGACTATTACGAAACGCTGGGTGTGCCCAAGAATGCCAGCGAAGAGGACATCAAGAAGGCCTATCGCAAGCTGGCGATGAAGCACCACCCGGACCGCAACCAGGGTGACACGACCAAAGCTGCCGAAGAAAAATTCAAGGAGGCCAAAGAGGCCTATGAGATGCTGTCGGACGCGCAAAAGCGCGCCGCCTATGACCAGTACGGCCACGCTGGTGTAGACCCCAACCGGGGCGGCGGCGCCGGTGGCGAAGGCTATGGCGGTTTTGCCGAAGCCTTTGGCGATATTTTTGGCGACATGTTTGGCCAGCAGCGCGGTGGCCGACCCGGCGCCGGTGGTGGCCGCCAGGTGTTCCGTGGCAGCGACCTGAGCTACGCCATGGAAATCACCCTGGAAGAAGCGGCCCATGGTAAGGACGCGCAAATCCGCATCCCCAGCTGGGACAGCTGCGACACCTGCAAGGGCAGCGGCGCCAAGCCCGGCACCCAGGTCAAGACCTGTGGCACCTGCAATGGTGCGGGCACGGTGCAAATGCGCCAAGGTTTTTTCAGCGTGCAGCAAACCTGCCCGACCTGCCGTGGCAACGGCAAGGTGATTCCCGAGCCCTGTGTGGCCTGCCACGGTGCCGGCAAGATCAAACGCCAGAAGACCCTGGAAGTCAAAATCCCCTCCGGCATTGACGGCGGCATGCGCATCCGCAGCGCTGGCAACGGCGAGCCAGGCACCAACGGCGGCCCACCCGGCGACCTGTACATCGAGATCCGCCTCAAAAAACACGACATCTTCGAGCGCGATGGCGATGACATCCACTGCTCGGTGCCCATCAGCATGGTCACCGCCGCTTTGGGTGGCGAGATCGACGTGCCCACGTTGGCCGGCAAGGCTGCCATCGACATCCCTGAAGGCACGCAAACCGGCAAGCAGTTCCGCCTGCGCGGCAAGGGCATCAAGGGCGTGCGCGCCAGCTACCCCGGTGACCTGTACTGCCACATTGCAGTCGAGACTCCGGTGAAGCTGAGCGAACACCAGCGCAAGCTGCTGCGCGAGCTCGATGACTCCTTCAAGAAGGGTGGCAGCAAGCATTCACCCTCGGGTGACAGCTGGTCGGATCGGCTGAAGAGCTTCTTCAGCTAAAGCCAGGCCGACGGGCCCTGAGCCCAAAGCCCGCATGCCGCCCGGTTCGCAAGAGCAGGGCGGCATTTTTCATGGGCGGCGCGGCCCCGCTCCGGTTGGCATGCGATTTCGCAAGCTGCGTGTACACACTTGCCCAAGACTCAAGGTCCACACCTTATGGGGGCCTGGTCGGCATGACACTGCCATTGCATACCCGGCCGCTGGTGGTCGATCTGGACGGTACCCTGCTGCGCTCCGATCTGCTGCTGGAGTCGGCCTTCCGCTTGCTGCGCCAGCACCCCTTGCGCCTGCTGGCTGCTCTGCCTTATCTGCTGCGTGGCCGGGCCCCTCTCAAAGCCCAATTGGCCGCTGCCTGCACGCTGGATGCCAGCACGCTGCCCTATAACCGCCAGCTCATCACCTTTCTAGAGCAGGAAAAAGCCAGCGGCCGCAGCCTGGTGCTGGCCACGGCCAGCCACCAAAACCAGGCCGACGCCGTTGCCCGCCACCTGGGCCTGTTTGACCGGGTGTTTGCCAGCAGCGCGGACACCAACCTGAGCGCTCACCACAAGCAATCGGCCTTGGTGCGCGCCTATGGCGAAAAGGGCTTTGACTATGTGGGCAATGCGCGCGACGACCTGCGAGTGTGGGCCTCCTGCTGCAAGGCCTATCTGGTAGACCTCGAGATCGGCGTGGAACGCGCGGCGCACCGACAGGGCAATGTGCAGACCGTGCTGAATAGCCCCACGCACACGGCCAGCGCCTGGGCACTGCAACTGCGTTTGCACCAGTGGGTGAAGAACCTGCTGCTCTTTGTGCCCTTGCTGGCAGCCCACCGCATGGGCGAACCCTGCCTGCTGTTGGCTGGCCTGATGGCGTTTATAGCGTTCGGACTGTGTGCCTCCAGCGTCTACCTGCTCAACGACCTGCTGGACCTGGACGACGACCGCCGCCAGCCGCGCAAATGCCTGCGTCCCCTGGCATCCGGCGCGGTACCGATCAAGACCGCCGCGCTGCTGTTGCCCCTGCTGCTGCTGGCCGCCTTTGCCCTGTCCGCCTGGCTATTGCCCTACCCGTTCACGCTGGCGCTGGCGCTGGCCGGCTATTACGCCCTGACCCTGGCCTGTTCGCTGCTGCTCAAACGCGTGATGAGCGTGGATGTGATGGCCCTGGCCATGCTGTACACGGCGCGCATCGTGGCCGGCACCTTTGCCTTCGGTGTGGCCCTGACTTTCTGGATGCTGGCGTTTTCCATGTTCCTGTTTCTCAGCCTAGCCCTGGTCAAGCGCTATGCCGAATTGCGCGCAGCGCCGCCCGGGCTGGCCCACGCCGTGCAGGGACGCGGCTATTACCCGGCGGATCTGGCCATGCTCTCTGCGCTGGGCGCTGCCGCGGGCTATCTGGCCGTCATGGTGTTGGCGCTGTACATCCAGGACCAGAGCACCATCGCCCTGTACCGGCACCCGCAGCGGATCTGGCTGGCCTGTCCCATCCTGCTGTACTGGATCACCCGCATGTGGATGATCACGCACCGGGGCTGGATGCACGAAGACCCGGTCGTCTTTGCCATCAAAGACCGCAACAGCCTGTTGGCGGGCCTGCTGTTTGCCATCGTGTTCTGGTTTGCGCTCTGACGCTTTGAAATAAGGCCTTCCCCGGTGTGGCGATGCAAAATACGTCCATGTCCGCCCCTTACCTGACCGCCGCCTTTTACAAATTCGTAGCCCTGCCCGACTTCGAGGCACGCAAGCCGCCGCTGCTGGCCCTGTGCCAGCAGCGCCATGTCAAGGGCCTGGTCCTGCTGGCCCCTGAAGGCATCAACAGCACGATTGCTGGCGCAGAGGACGATGTGCGCTCCGTGCTGGCCTGGCTGCGCGCCGACCCGCTCTTGGCCGATTTACAGCACAAGGAATCCTGGTCCGAGAAGGCACCGTTTCACCGCATGAAGGTGCGTCTGAAAAAGGAGATTGTCACCATGAACGTGCCCGGCATCAGCCCCACGCTGATGGCCGGCACCTATGTGAAGCCGCAGGACTGGAACGCGCTGATTGCCAACCCGGAAGTACTGGTGGTGGACACCCGCAATGACTACGAGGTGGAGATTGGCAGCTTTGCCCACGCCATCAACCCGCATCTGAAAACCTTTGCCGAGCTGCCGGCCTGGCTGGACGCGCATGCGCAGCTGGCAGCGGCCAAGGCTTCTGGCAAAAAGCCCAAGGTCGCCATGTTCTGCACCGGCGGCATACGCTGCGAAAAGTCCACCGCCTACCTGCGCGCCCAAGGCTTTGAGGAGGTGTTCCATCTGGAGGGCGGCATCCTCAAATACCTGGAGACAGTGGCGCCCGAGCACAGCCTGTGGCAGGGCGAATGCTTTGTGTTTGACGAGCGCGTGTCGGTAGGCCATGGCCTGGTACCCGGGCCCCACGCCCTGTGCCGCGCCTGCCGCCAACCGCTGGAAGACGGTGCTGCCGCCTCGCCCTTGTATGAAGCCGGCGTAAGCTGTCCGCGCTGCCACGCCACCACGACGGCGGCGCAAAAGGACGGTGCACGCGAACGCCAGCGGCAGTGGGAACGGGCCAAGGCGCGCAGCCTTGCGCATATCGGTGATGCAGCCAGAAAGGCCGGCAGTGTGGGCCTTGGCAGCCAGCAGGCATAAGCAAGAGGCAATCGCATGACCGCCCCGGTTCTGTATTCCTTTCGCCGCTGCCCCTATGCCATGCGCGCCCGCCTGGCCGTGCAGGCCAGCGCCGCGGAGGTGGAGCTGCGCGAGATTCTGCTCAAAGACAAACCGGCGGCGTTGTTGCAAGCTTCTCCCAAGGGCACGGTACCGGTCCTGGTGCTGGCCGATGGCAGCGTGCTGGAGCAAAGCCTGGACATCATGCTGTGGGCCTTGCGCCAGCACGACCCACTGGGCTGGCTGCCGCCAGACCCGGCCGGCCTGAGCGAGGCACTGGCCTGCATTGCCGCTAACGATGGCGTATTCAAGCAGGCGCTGGACCGCTGCAAATACCCGGCCCGCTTTGGGCTGACCAGCGGGCTGCCAGCGCGCACAGAAGCTTGCGCCGTCTTGTTGAATTGGGAGCAGCGTTTGCAGCGCCAACCCTTTTTGGCCGGTGCGCACTGGGGCTTGGCAGATGCCGCCATCGCACCCTTTGTGCGCCAGTTTGCACACACCGATGCAGCCTGGTTTGCCGAACAGGACTGGCCGCATTTGGCCCAGTGGCTCAGCGCCTTTGAAGCCTCAGCCGCCTATGCCGCCGTGATGCACAAAGTGCCGTCCTGGGCCACGGGCGATGCGCCCCGGCTCACCCGCTTTGCCGCGCAGACCGGCCACTAGTGCCGGCCGCCGCTCACAACACACGCGCCTTGGCCGCCGCGTACTCGCGCTTGAGCTGCGCAATGTAGTCGCCGGCCGACTGCACCTTGCTGATGGCGCCAATGCCCTGGCCGCAGCCCCAGATTTCTTTCCAGGCCTTGGCCTTGTCACCGGCAAAGTTCATGGTGCTGGGGTCGCTATCGGGCAGCTTTTCCGGGTCCATGCCGGCGGCCCGTATGCTGGCCGCCAGGTAGTTGCCATGCACACCGGTGAACAGGTTGCTGTAGACAATGTCGTCGGAGTCGCTGCTGACAATGCACTGCTTGTACGCCTCTGCCGCGCGCGCCTCTTCGGTGGCAATAAAGGCCGAGCCGATGTAGGCAAAATCGGCTCCCATGGCCTGTGCGGCCAACACCGCGCCACCGGTGGCAATGGCGCCGCTGAGCACCAGCGGGCCGTCAAACCACTGGCGGATTTCCTGCACCAGGGCAAACGGACTCTTCACGCCCGCATGGCCCCCGGCCCCGGCCGCGACGGCAATCAGGCCGTCGGCGCCCTTCTCAATCGCCTTGTGCGCATGCCTGTTGTTGATGATGTCGTGCAGCACCACCCCGCCATAGGAATGCGCTGCCGCATTCACGTCCTCACGCGCACCCAGCGAAGTGATGATGATGGGCACCTGGTACTTCACGCACAGGGCCATGTCGTGTTCCAGGCGCTCGTTGCTCTTGTGCACGATCTGGTTGATGGCAAAGGGGGCGGCCGGGCTCTCGGGGTGCGCCTTGTTGTGCGCCGCCAGCGTCTCGGTAATCTCCATCAACCACTCTTCGAGTTGCTCGGCAGGCCGGGCGTTGAGTGCGGGCATGGAGCCCACCACGCCGTTGATGCACTGGGCAATCACCAGCTTGGGATTGCTGATGATGAAGAGCGGTGAGCCAATCACCGGAAACGGCAGACGGTCCAGCGGTGCGGGGAGTTTTGACATGGGTGCCTTGTGGTTTAGAACGCGTCCAGCGCCATGGCCGTGATGCTGTCGGCACCTTCGACGATGCTGTCACGCACGCCGGGTGCCTGGCTGAGGATGTGGTCGGCATAGAAGCGCGCGGTGGTGACCTTGGCCTGCATGAAGGCCACATCGGTGCCTGCAGCCACGGCCTTTTCAGCCACCAGCAGCGCGCGCGCCATTTGCCAGCCGGCCATCACATTGCCAGCCAGCATCAGGTAGGGGACGCTGCCGGCAAACACGGCGTTCGGGCTGGCCTTGGTATTGCCGGCTACAAAATCCACCACGTCCAGGAAAGCCAGACGCGCGGCCTTCAGGCGCTTGGCCACAGCCAGCGCGTGGGCGCTACCGCGGGCAATGAGTTCTGCCTCGGTGGTTTCGATTTGTGCGCCAATGCCCTTGGCCGTCTGGCCGCCATCGCGGGCCGTCTTGCGACCCACCAGGTCGTTGGACTGGATGGCGGTGGTGCCTTCGTAAATCGTCAGGATCTTGGCATCGCGGTAGTACTGGGCCACACCGGTTTCTTCAATAAAGCCCATGCCGCCATGCACCTGCACCGCCAGCGAGGTCACGTTCAGGCTCATCTCGGTGCTAAAGCCTTTCACCAGCGGCACCATGAATTCATAGAAGGCCTGGTTGGCCTTGCGGGTGTCGGCATTCGGGTGGTGGTGGGCCGCGTCATAGGCGCTGGCCGCGGTCGTGGCCATGGCGCGGCAGCCCTCGGTGTAAGCACGCATGGTCATCAGCATGCGGCGCACATCGGGGTGGTGAATGATGGGGCCGGCGCCCGGCAGCGAACCATCCACCGGGCGGCTCTGGATGCGGTCACGCGCAAAAGTCACGGCCTGCTGGTAGGCGCGCTCGGCCACCGCAATGCCCTGCATGCCGACAGCGTAGCGCGCGGCATTCATCATGATGAACATGTACTCCAGGCCACGGTTTTCCTGGCCCACCAGGTAGCCAATGGCGCCGCCGTGGTCACCGTATTGCAATACGGCTGTGGGGCTGGCCTTGATGCCCATCTTGTGCTCGATGCTGACGCAGTGCACATCATTGCGCGCACCCAGTGAGCCGTCGGCATTGACCAGGAACTTCGGGCAAACAAACAGCGAAATGCCCTTCACGCCCTCGGGCGCGCCCTGAACGCGGGCCAGTACCAGATGGACGATGTTGTCGGCCATGTCGTGCTCACCCCAAGTGATGAAGATCTTGGTGCCAAACACCTTGTAGGTGCCATCGGCCTGTGGCTCGGCGCGGGTGCGCACGGCCGCCAGATCCGAGCCGGCCTGGGGCTCGGTCAGGTTCATGGTGCCGGTCCATGCGCCGCTGATCAGCTTTTCCAGGTAGACGGCGTTGAGTTCGTCCGAGCCAGCCGTCAACAGCGCTTCAATCGCGCCGTCGCTCAGCAGCGGGCACAGGGCAAAGCTGAGGTTGGCGCTGTTGGCCATTTCAATGCAGGCCGCACCAATGGTCTTGGGCAGGCCCTGGCCGCCAAAGTCTGCCGGGTGCTGCAAACCCTGCCAGCCGGCCTCGGTGTACTGCTTGAAGGCTTCTTTGAAGCCGGGGGTGGCGGTGACCACGCCGTCCTTGAAGCTGCTGGGGTTCTGGTCACCAGCCCAGTTCATAGGGGCCAGCACGCCCTCGCTGAACTTGGCGGCTTCTTCCAGCACGGCTTGGGCCGTGTCCAGGCCGGCATCGGCAAAGGCCGGGATTTGCGCGATCTGTTCGATATTGGCCAGGTGTTCGATGTTGAACAACATGTCTTTGACGGGGGCGGTGTAACTCATGACTCACTCCAAAAATTGCAAAAAAAAGGGCATCTCAGTGGATGCCCTTGTACGCTGCCTTGTTTACAGCGCCTTGACCAGCTCAGGCACAGCGACAAACAGATCGGCCACCAGGCCGTAATCAGCGACCGAGAAGATCGGTGCCTCGGCATCCTTGTTGATGGCCACAATCACCTTGCTGTCCTTCATGCCGGCCAGATGTTGGATCGCGCCGCTGATGCCGCAGGCC
>JAYVNF010000531.1:0-2580 GCA_043758575.1 Rhodoferax sp. | reverse complement strand
GCACATCCAAGCTTGGCGCAGGGCCAGTGGGCAAGCGCTGAGAACCGTCCTGAAATTACTTGGTCGTCAGCAGCTGCGTAATCTGCGCATCCTTGTCTTTCCACAGCTGCTGCGCCCAGGCCGAGAACGCCTCTCTGAAGGCTGGGTCAGTGCTGTAGTCGCCCGCCAGCAAGGCACTTGGAATGGGCAGGCTGCGCACGCGCACGGTGACGCGCTGCATGCGCCCGCATAGAAAAGGCCAGAAGCCGGGGATGCCATCGGGGTAGACGATGGTCACGTCCAGAATCGCCTGGAACTTGTCGCCCAGGGCGTGCAGGGCCAGCGCCACGCCGCCGGCCTTGGGCTTGAGCAGGTAGCGGTAGGGGGACTGCTGGCGCGCGTGTTTGGCCAGGGTGAAGCGCGTGCCTTCCATGAAGTTGGTCACGCTGGTGGGAATGAGGGCAAATTTGGCGCAGGCGCGGCGCGTGGCCTCCTGGTCCTTGGCGCGCATCTCAGGGTGTTTCTTCAGGAAGGCCTCGCTGTGGCGGCGCATGAAGGGAAAGTCCAGCGCCCACCACGCCAGGCCCATCACCGGCATCCAGATCAGCTGCTGCTTGATGAAGAATTTCAGCAAGGGGATGCGGCGGTTCAGCAGGTGCTGCAGCACAAAGATGTCGGCCGCGCACTGGTGGTTGCTGTTGACCAGATACCAGTTGTGCGGGTCCAGCCCGTCAATGCCTTGCACGTCCCAGCGCGTGCGGTGCAGCAGGGCCATCCAGCCACTGTTGCAGGCAATCCAGGTCTCGGCAATCCAGATCAGCACCGGGTCCAGCGCCAGGCGCACGGGCTTGAAGGGCAGCAGCAGTTTCACCAGCGCGAACACCAGCAATAAGGGCACCCAGAACAAGGAGTTGGCCAGCAACAGGGTGAAGGCGAACACGCCTAAAAGCGGCGCAGGCAGAGCTTTCAGCATAAGTGGTTCGACGGTTTGGGGCGGCGGGGAAGGCCTGGCAGATGGTGCAGGCTTGCGGGGGGGGCGCAATTACTTCAGGCTGCCTGAGAGAAACTGCGCCAGGCGCTCGCTCTTGGGGTTGGCCAGCACGGTTTGCGGATTGCCTTCTTCTTCCACCAGGCCCTTGTGCAAAAAGATCAGGTGGTTGGCCACCTCGCGGGCAAAGCCCATCTCGTGGGTGACCACCACCATGGTGCGGCCTTCCTGGGCCAGGGTCTTCATGACCTTGAGCACCTCGGACACCAGCTCGGGGTCCAGCGCGCTGGTGGGCTCGTCAAACAGCATGACCTCGGGCTCCACCGCCAGGGCGCGGGCAATCGCCACGCGCTGCTGCTGGCCGCCGCTCATGTGCGCAGGGTAGCGGTCTTCCACACCGGAGAGGCCGACCTTGGCCAGGTACTTGCGTGCGGTGGCCACGGCTTCTTCCTTGGGCACGCCCAGGATGTGCATGGGCGTCTCGATGATGTTTTGCAGCACCGTCATGTGCGCCCACAGATTGAAGTGCTGGAACACCATGGCCAACTTGGTGCGCAGGCGCTGCAGTTGCTTGGCGTCGGCAGCTTCGAGTTCGCCGCTCTTGCCTTTCACCAACAAGAGCTTTTCACCAGCCACCTCGATGCGGCCCTGATGTGGTTTTTCCAAGAGGTTGATGCAGCGCAAAAACGTGCTCTTGCCCGAGCCGGAGCTGCCAATGATGCTGATCACATCGCCGGCATGGGCGGTAAGGGACACGCCCTTGAGCACCTCATTGGAGCCAAAGCTCTTGTGGATGTTCTCGACCTGGAGTTTGAGTGCAGTGGTGGTCATGGTGTTGGCAGCAAAGTGTCAGTTGCCCAGCAGAGGGCCGGTTCTAAAAGGAGTGGGGCCGGCAACTTTTCCGAGCTCGCAGCCAGCGGTCACGTAGCGGTCGCGGATGCGGGCATAAAACACGCCGTCCACACCGGCGCGCACTTGCTCAGCCACGCCCTCAACGGGATTGATGACCTCGGCCACCAGATCGCCTTTTTTCAAGGTCTGGCCGGGCTCGGCGGCAAAGACCACTACGCCAGCGCCAGCAGCACGCAGGGTCTCGGAGCCGGCCAGCGGGGTGGGCTGGCACAGAGCGGTGGGCACCGCCGGTGTGTTGCCAGTGTCCAGCACACCCAGGTGTTCCAGGTAGCTGAAGAGGGCCTTCGCATCCTGTGTGGCATAGGCATGCGTCACATCCAGTTCGCCACGCAGCTCGATGGTGGTGGTACAGCAGCCCTGCGGCAGGGGATGGTCCAGGCCCAGTTTTTTCAGTGCCTCGGCCAGGCGCCACCAGGTGCCGGAGAGGCATTCGTCAATCGGGCCACCACCCGAATCCTTGGCCAGTAAAATGGTGCGGCTGCCCATGAAGTGGGCGACTGGTTCGAGTTGCGGCCAGCAGCTTTCCTCGCAGTAGAAATGCACGACGCCTTCGCAATCGCAGTGCAGGTCCAGCACGATGTCAGCGTCGTGTGCCAAGGTGAGCAGGGTCTTGCGCATGCTCTGCAGCTCGGTGCTGGGTTTCCAGCGGGCCAGGTGGTCGGCCATAGCGGCGCGCACCACGCGCACGTTGGCGGCTGCGT
>JAYVNF010000530.1:0-8116 GCA_043758575.1 Rhodoferax sp. | reverse complement strand
AAACATCTTTTTCGGCACTGCCTGCGAAACAGGCAGCCTTGGCAAGCCCAATGCCCATGCGGCTTTGCCGGGTTGTCAGTGCAGTTATCCCCAGAGCGTTCCACAGAAAGTGGGGATGCGCAGGTAGCCGGGTGCAGCCGGTTTTGGCCGATAATCGTGGTATGAGCGAAGCCCCCCAACAAGCCCCCACCCGTCCCCCCTTGCCCGACCATCTGTCGGCCGATCCACGCAGCCCGCACCACTTGGCCGCCGTGTTTGAACACGACATCGGCATCCGCCTGAACGGCAAAGAGCGCCACGATGTGGAGGAATACTGCATCAGCGAAGGCTGGGTCAAGGTGCCCGCCGGCAAGACGCTGGATCGCAAGGGCCGGCCCCTGCTGATCAAGCTCAAGGGCACGGTGGAGGCGTTTTACAGCTAGGCTGGCGCGCCCTTGTCGCCGGTCACAATTTCCAGTCCACTGACCTGAGAGAAGTCGCGGTCATGGGTCACCAAGGCGGTGGCACCTATGTCCAGGGCGGTGGCCAATTGCATGGCGTCTGGTAGTTTCAAGCGGTAGCGCGCACGCAGTTGTGCGGCCAGGGCGGCAATTGACGCTGAGACCGGAATAACACGGTAGAGCGACAAGGTTTTTTCGTAGCGCTTGGCCAGAGCCGTTTGCCCCGCTTTGAAAGGGCCGGTCAAAACCTCGGCCAAGGTGATGGTCGACAGTGCAATCTCCACATCGCTGCGTGCAGCGGCTTCAAACAGTCCAACAAACAGTTTCGCAAATTGTGGGTGCGATTCCAGCACGTAGATGAAGGGCGCGGTGTCCACCATCACCGTTGCACCCTGTGGCAAGTTGGCCCAGATGCGCGGCGTCCTGTCTTTCACTGCGGCTCATCCCACTCATCACGCAGGGCGGCCACGGTCTGGCCGGAACGGCTGCCCCAAAGCCCGCGCCCCGTGCCGCGCAAATTCAGCAAGCCCGATGCCACATCGCTCTTGGCCCTGGATCGCTGGATGTCCGCAATCGGCACTATGGCTGCGTACGGCTTCCCGTGCTTGGTGATGATGCTGCGAATGCCTGCATGCGCGTCGGCAACGATGCTCGGCAATTGAATGCGCGCCTGCTCCAGGCCATAGCTTGTCTTGACGGTCATGGTTGCTCCAAAAAACAGTACGGTCTGTACAGTGTATGGGCATTTGAAAATTCGCGTCAAGTGCCCCGAGGTGACTGCCGCCTGTCATCAATCTGTCACACCCCCTCCGGAAAATCTCCCTCCATGAGTTCACCCGCTGCCCCGGCCCCTGAAGCGCGCACGGCGCGGGGTGTAGCGTTCTGAGCACGCTTACCACTGCCACCTATGGCGCCGATGCTTCCGGTCTGATTTGCGGCTTTCGCTTCGATGCCACGGGCCAAGGCCTGGCGCTGGGTGCGGACCAAGCGCTGGACTGGTTGGCACAACCATCCAGCGGCTTTGTCTGGCTGCACTTCAATCTGGCCCATGCCGCCGCAGAGAAGTGGCTGCGTGAGCACGTCACCCTGTCCGACCAGTTTTACGAATCCCTGCGCGACGGCTCGCGCTCCACCCGGGTGGAGCTGGACGACGACATGCTGGTGGCGGTGGTCAACGATGTGCACTACGACTTTGCCTTCGAGCCCTCCGATATCTCCACCCTGTGGCTGTCGGTGGGCCCGCGCCTGGTGGTGAGCGCGCGCCTGCAGCCGCTGCGCTCCATAGACCGGCTGCGCGATGCGGTGCGGCGCGGTGCGCGGCTCAAGACCTCGGTGGAATTGCTGGTGCACCTGATGCACGACCAGGGCGATGTGCTGGTCAGCATTGTGCGCGGCACCACTACGCGCGTGGATGCGCTGGAAGACACCTTGCTGGCCGGCCGATTGGAGAAGAAGCGTGCCGACCTGGGCGCGCTGCGCCGTCTGCTGGTGCGCCTGCAGCGCCTGCTGGCGCCGGAGCCGGCGGCGCTGTTTCGCCTGCTCAAAAATCCGCCGGACTGGATTGTGGAAGACGACCTGCAGGAGCTGCGCCAGTCCACCGAAGAATTCAATGTGGCCCTGAGCGACATGGCCGCGCTGCAGGAGCGTATCAAGCTCTTGCAGGAAGACATTGCCGGGCGCGTGGCCGAGGCCAACAACCGCAGCCTGTATGTGCTGACCATCGTCACCGTGCTGGCCCTGCCCATCAACATCATTGCCGGCCTGCTGGGCATGAACGTGGGCGGCATCCCGCTGAATGAACATCCGCACGGCTTCTGGATTGTGGTGCTCATCATCGCCACCTTCACGGCCATCGCCGCCTGGCTCGCCTTCCGGCGCCCGCGCGACTGAGAGCCTGCATGCCCGCCGCTTTCTACCTGGTGCTGGGGGTGCAGTTCTTGTCCACCCTGGCCGACAACGCGTTTTTGATCGTGGCCATTGCCCGGGTCATGGAACTCGACGGTGCGCCCTGGCTGATACCGCTGTTGAAAATCAGCTTCACGCTGTTCTATGTGCTGCTGGCGCCCTTTGTCGGTCCGTTGGCCGACGCCATGCCCAAGGGCCGCGTCATGCTGCTGGCCAATGTGCTCAAGGTGCTGGCCCTGGGCCTGCTGCTCTTGGGCTGCAGCCCGGTGCTGGCGATCGGCCTGGCCGGCCTGGGCTCGGCCATGTATGCCCCGGCCAAGTATGGCCTGATCACCGAGCTGCTGCCGGCGCGCGCGCTGGTGCGTGCCAACGGTTATTTCGAAAGCGCCACCGTCTGCGCCGTGATCCTGGGCACGGTGCTGGGCGGGCTGCTGGTCAGCCCCTGGATGCCGCATTGGGAGCTGCCGTTGGCCGTGGCCGCAGCGCTGCCCAAGCGCGAGGCCACCGCCCTGGCCGCCGGCATGCTGGTGCTGCTGGCCATGAACAGTGTGGCCATGCTGCTCAGCCTGGCGGTGCTGGACAGCGGTGCCCGCTACGCGGCGCATTCCTTCCATCCGCGCGCGCTGCTGCAGCGCTTCTGGCGCGAGAACCGGCAGCTCTGGCGCGACCCGCTGGGCGGCCTGTCGATGTCGGTCACCACCCTGCTCTGGGGTGTGGGCGCCACGCTGCAGCTGATCGTGCTGCGCTGGGCCCACGAGGCACTGGGTCTGCCGCTGGCGCAGGCGGCCTACTTGCAGGGTGTGACGGCGCTGGGCGTGGTGGCCGGCGCCGTGCTGGCCACGCGCTGGGTGGCGCTGGCGCAGGCGCACCGGCTCTTGCCCATAGGCGTGCTGATGGGCCTCTTGCTGCCCTTGTTGCTGGCCATCAGCAACCCGTGGACTGCCGCCCTGCTGCTGGTGCTGGTGGGGGCCCTGGCCGGCTTCTTTGTGGTGCCCATGAATGCGCTGCTGCAGCACCGCGGCTGCACCCTGCTCACGGCCGGGCGCTCGATTGCCGTGCAGGGCTTTAACGAGAACGCCGGCATGCTCTTGATGCTCGGCGTGTATGCCGGGGCCATCGCTTTGGCGGTGCCGCTGCAGTGGCTGATTCTGGGCTTTGCCGTGATGGTCAGCGGCGGCATGCTGGCCCTCTGGCTCAGGTCTCGCGCCTGAACACCCCCAGCCCGGTGCGCTTGGCATCATGCTTGGCCAGCGCCGCCAGGTTGGCGATTTCTTCGGCGCGTGAATACAGGCTGCCGTTGATGGTCACCGCGCCAATCGACACCGTGGTGCAGGGGAAGAAGCGCTGCACGCCGTGCCGGTCCTCGGCCTGGATGCCGCCGGCCGCGCGGGCCTCTTCGTCAAACATCTCGCGGGCGCGCTCGTTGAAGTCGGCCACCAGGCGCTCGCAGCGGGCCAGCCAGTCGGGGCTCTGGATCAGCAGGATGAAATCGTCACCGCCCACATGGCCCAGGAAGTCGCGCTGCGGGTCGCACTGCTCCATGGCCGTGCGCGCCATCAGGCGGATCATCTCGTCGCCGCGCCAGTAGCCGTAGTAGTCGTTATAGGGCTTGAAGTTGTTCAGGTCGGCGTAGCAGGCGACAAATTTCACCTTCTTCTTGAGCAGGCGCTCGATGTGCTGGCTGATCGGGATATTGCCTGGCAAAAAAGTCAGCGGGTTGGCGTGGCGCGCCGCCTCAATCCGGGTCTCGGTGACCGAGCGCACCAGCTGGTCGCCGGTGCCCAGGCCGATGTAGCGGCCGTTCTCGGTGACGATGAAGCCATCACTCAGGTAGCGCTGGTCCTGCGAGGTCAGAATGCCCACCAGCTCGTCGATGTTGTGCTCGCGCTCGATGATGCGCGGCTCGCGGTTGCTGTGCATGGCGCAGGGTTTGCGGCCCCAGACTTCGCGGTAGTAGAGCTGGGTGTAGGCGTTCATGAAGTCGGCCCGGTTGATGATGCCCACCGGGCGCCCGCCCTCCAGCACCGCCAGCGCATGCAGGCCGGCATTGCCCAGAAAAATCCGCGCCACCGCGTCGTTGCTGTCTTCGTCGGTGACGGTGGGCGCCTGGGTGATGGACAGGTTGCGGATCTGCCCGGCCACGGCGGCGCGGCTGAGCTCGGGGAACACCGCCACCTGGCGCTCGCTCAGCACCCGCAGCACATCGCTGGCCACATGCTTGGCCGGGTCGCGGTCGGGGAAGCCCAGAAAATAGCCCTGGCCGAAGTCGATCCCCAGGTCGCGCAGCACGCGCAGGTCCTCGGCCGTTTCTATGCCTTCGGCCACCAGCTCGCTGCCAAAGATGCTGGCAATCTGCTGCAGGGCCTGGATGGTCTTGAGCTTGTCGCCCTGGGTGCTGACGTCCTTGATGAAGTAGCGGTCAATCTTGACGATGTCGGGCTTGAGCTGCGACCACAGGCGCAGGCTGGAGTGGCCATCACCAAAGTCGTCCAGCGCCAGGCCGATGCCGGTGGCGCGCAGGGCGGCCACGGTCTGGGCCAGTTGGTCCATGTCGGCAATGCGCTCGTGTTCGGTGATCTCCAGCACCAGCTCGCGCGGCAGTACCTGCAGCGAGTCGGCCAGCTGCGCCAGGTGTGCCGGGCCCCAGGTCGCCACCAGCTGGGTGAGGGCGCTGGCACTGGCGTTGACAAACAGCTTGCCGGGCGCCTTGAGCTGGCCCCAGCAGGTCAGTATGGTCTCAATAGCCGCGTACTCCAATTCAAAGCGCAGTGCTTCTTGCGCAGCGGTCTGGAGCAAAGCGTCGGGTGTGTGCAGCGCGCTGCCACGCGGCCCGCGTATCAGGGCCTCATGCGCATACACGCCGGCTTTGCCCAAATGCAGAATCGGCTGGAACACCGGGTACAGGCGCTTGTCCTGCAGCACGCGTGCCAGCGTAATGGGAGTCGGCGGCTCGTGCGCCTGCAGCAGGTGGACAGCGGCGTTGGGAAATTCGGGTTTCATGGGGCGCTCACCTGGTTGCCAAAACTGCTTAATGCTATGAGCGCTTGGTGAAACCTGCGTGACAGCGTTTTGACTTTTTGTTGTCACATTGTTTTGCTGTACTGCGGGCTGAAAAACCCTGGAGGCGCACTGTCCATGCCCATCAACAAACTGCTCACCCTGGCCACCTTGCTGGGCTCTCTGCTGTGTCTGGCTGCCGCGCCTGTGCGGGCCCAGTCCGACAGCGAAGCCAGCGACCCGGTGCTGCTGCGCTTTTCCACCGTCGGCGATTCGCGCCAGGACCCCAAAGAGGCTGACGCCACCATGAAGCCCCTGAGTGGGCAGGACCAGATCTGGCTGCAAAACACCAAGGCCTGGTCACGCATCATGCGTGGCATTGAGGGGCAGCAGTCCAAGCTGCTGTTCTTCAACGGCGACATGGTCATGGGCTACGGCCTGGCCGGCCCCACGCCGGGCACCAGTGTGGCCGAAGTGGTGGGCTCGGACCTGATGGCTTTTTACCGCCAGTATGGTTTTTGGCGCGGCATGGTGGCGCCGCTGATGGAGGCCGGCACCTACGTGGTACCGGTGCCCGGCAACCACGAGGTGCAGTCCAAACCGCTGGGCAAGAAGGCCCAGCCGGAAAATGAAAATGCCTGGCGCGCCAATATGGGCGACCTCATCATCGACACCGATCGCTTCCAGAAAATTGTGGGTACGCCGGCGTCTGCTGTGAACGTGCAGAACAACGGCGCGCTCGATGGCCTGGCCAGTGACCAGAGCCAGCTCTCCTACAGCTTTGATGTGGCCGACTCCCACTTCAGCGTGATCAACACCGACCCGGTGGGCCGCGACAATTCGGCGCCCCTGGTCTGGCTGACCCAGGACCTGCAAGCGGCCCAGGCGCGTGGCGCCAAGCACCTGTTTGTGTTTGGCCACAAGCCCGCCTTCACCTACTACTTCGGCACCGGCGACAAGCCCAACCCTGGCATTGCCGGCCTGGACAAGTCACTGGACATGAGCAATGCCCTGTGGGACGTGGTGGAGCGTTTTGGCGCCACCTACTTCTGCGGCCACGAGCATGAGTTCCAGATGTCGCAACCCCGCGGCGCGGCCTGGCAGGTGCTGGTGGGCAGCGGCGGCTCGCCCTGGGATGCGCAGCCGGGCGAGCTCACCCGCAACCCTGAAACCGACCGTTCCTATGCCTGGGCCACGGTGTCCATACGCCGCAGCGGCAAGGTCGACATCGATGCCTATGCCTTCAGTGACAGCTTCGGTCCGACCCGGCAAGTCAAACACCTGGTACTGGACCGCTGACCGTGAAAAACACTGACGACCTCTTGATCGAGTCCTTCGCCACCAAGCCGGCCAGCCTGCGCATTGCGGTGGTGACCGAGACCTTTGCGCCCGAAGTCAATGGCGTGGCCATGACGCTGGGCCGAATTGTGGAGGGCCTGCTGCAACGCGGCCACGCGGTGCAAGTGGTGCGCCCGCGCCAGGGCCAGGAGGCGCACGCGCCACGCGCCGGGCTGGACCAGGTGCTCTCACACGGCATCCCGGTGCCCACCTATGGCGAGCTGCGCTTTGGTCTGCCCAGCAAGGGCCGCCTGGTCAAGCTCTGGGCCGAGCAGCGTCCGGACCTGGTGCATGTGGTGACCGAAGGGCCCCTGGGCTGGTCGGCAGTCGCCGCGGCACGCAAGCTGCAGCTGCCCCTGACCAGCTCCTTTCACACCAACTTCCACAGCTACTCGCAGCACTACGGCATGGGGCTGCTGAAGTCGCCGATCGAGAGCTATCTGCGCAAGCTGCACAACCGCACCCAGGCCACCATGGTGCCGACCAAGGCCATGCTGCAGGAGCTGCAGAGCCGCGGCTATGACAACGTCACCGTGGTCTCGCGCGGGGTGGAGATCGAACTCTTCAAGCCCGCGCGCCGCTCCGAGGCGCTGCGCGAGAGCTGGGGTGCAGCCCCCCAGGACCCGGTGGTGCTGCTGGTGGGGCGCCTGGCCAAGGAAAAAAATGTGGCCCTGGTGCTGACCGCCTTTGCCGCCATCCAGGCCAAGCTGCCGCGTGCCAAGCTGGTGCTGGTGGGCGACGGGCCGCTGCGCAAGTCGCTCGAAGAATCCTGCCCGCACGCCATTTTTGCCGGCGTGCGCCAGCGCGAAGAGCTGGCCGCCTACTATGCCTCGGCCGATCTGTTCTTGTTCCCCAGCCTGACCGAGACCTTTGGCAATGTGGTGCCCGAGGCCCTGGCCAGCGGGCTGGCCGTGCTCTCCTACGCCAACGCCGCGGCGCAGGAGCTGATCATCAACCACTACAACGGTGTGCTGGTGCCCAATGGCGATGAGCGTGCCTTTGTCAACGCCGCCGTGGAGCTGGCGCTGGACCCGGTACGCCAGCAGCATCTGCGCACCCAGGCGCCGCACAGCGTGTCCTTTCTGGCCTGGAGCGCGGTCTGCGAAAGTTTTGAAGCCGTTCTGCGCGAGGTGCTGGCGCGCCACGGCCGGCTCTTCAGCGCGACCGGTTCGGCTGCGCTGCTTGATTCCTACGGCGCAGCGCATGAGCGCCTGGCCCCGCCGCAGCTGGGCCCCCTGCACTAGTGTTTTCCATGGAAGGCGATCTGCCGTGAATGAAGTGACTGGTATGCAAACGCTGGCCCTGTATGTGCTGGGCAGCGCGGTCCTGTTGGTGCTGCTGGCAAAAGCCAAAGCCCGCATCGAACTCTCCCTGGCCAAGCACCGCTCGCTGGCCGGCCACCCGCGCATGGCGCGCCGCGTGGCCGCCCTCTTGCC
>JAYVNF010000529.1:0-2587 GCA_043758575.1 Rhodoferax sp. | reverse complement strand
CGCATGGGCCATGTGTACGCGATTGAAAAAAACGTGGATGACGTGTCAATAGTGCAGCGCAACCGGCTGTCCATGGGCATCAGCAACCACAGCCTGGTGCACGGCAAGGCGCCCGAAGGCCTGCAGGACTGGGCCGACCCCGACGCGGTGTTTGTGGGCGGCTCCGGCGGCGAGCTGGCCGAACTTATCGCGCTGGTGTTGCAACGCCTGCGCCCAGACGGCTGGCTGGTGATGAATTTTGTGACGCTGGAAAACCTGGCTGCGGCCGTGGCCACCCTGAAAGAGCAGGGCGCCCGCTGGGACGTGCTGCAGCTGCAGTCCTCGCGCAGCAAGCCGATCTTGCACATGCACCGCATGGCCGCCGAAAACCCGGTGTGGATTGTCTGTGCCCAAGCCGGAGCCGCCGCATGAACGCGCCGCGCAAGGGCATGCTCTACGGCGTCTCGCTGGGCCCGGGCGACCCGGACCTGATTACCCGCCGCGCCTGGGCCCTGCTGCAGCGCGCGGATGCCACCTGGACCTACCCGGTGCGCAGCTTGCGCAAAGAAAGCTACGCGCTGGACATCGCCCTGCGCGCCGGGCTGGCCCTGCCGGAGCGGCACCAGGCCTTGCTGTTTCCCATGACGCACGATGCCGAGAAGCTGGCACGCCACTGGCTCAAAGCCGCAGAGACGGTGCGTGACCTGCTGGCCAGCGGCCAGGATGTGCTGTTTCTGGTGGAGGGCGATGCCTCCACCTATGCCAGCTTTTGCTACCTGGCACGCGTGCTGCGCGAGCTTGATGGCGCCGCACAGATTGAAGTCGTGCCCGGTGTGACCTCGTTCAACGCCGCCTGTGCGCGCCTGCAGATGCCGCTGTCCGAGCAGGACGACACCATTGCCATCGTGCCGGCCGCCTACGGCATTGAGGCGGTGGAAAAAATGCTGGACGACTTTGACACCCTGGTGCTGATGAAGGTCAAGCCGCTGCTGGACGACCTGATCACCCTGTTGGAGCGCCGCGGCCTGCTGGCGCACAGCCGCTTTATTGAAAAGGCCGGTTCGCCGGTGGAACGCATTGTGACCAACGTGGCCGAGCTCAAGGGCACCAAGGTGAACTACCTGTCGCTGCTGCTGGTGAAGAACCCGCAGCGAGCGCGCGGCGAGCTGCTGCGCGGCTGCCGCAAGAAGAGCAGCACGGAAATCGAAGAAGAGGAAACCCAGGAATGACGACCCACACCCCGGTGCGCGTGGCGCTGATTGCCATCACCAAACACGGCGCCCAGCAGACCGCTGCGCTGGCACTGCAAATGCCCGAGGCCAGCGTCTGCGTGGCCGACAAATTTGCGCCCCTGATGGCCGGCCTGGCCAACCCGGTGCGCGCCTACAGCGGCGCCTTTCGCGACGAGATTGCCACGCTCTTTGCCGACTTCGACCAGCTGGTGTTCTTCGTCTCGCTCGGTGCGGTGGTGCGCCTGATTGCGCCGCACCTCAAAACCAAGGACGAAGACCCCGGCGTGCTGGTGGTGGATGACGCCGCGCAGTTCGTTATTCCCGTGCTCTCCGGCCATGTGGGCGGCGCCAACGCCATGGCCGAAACCGTGGCCTCTCTGCTGGGTGCCACCGCGGTGCTGACCACCGCCTCGGACGTGGGCAAGACCATACCGGTGGATATTCTGGGGCGCACGCTGGGCTGGACGGTGGAGGCCCCCAAGATCAACATCACCCGCGTGTCGGCCCATGTGGTCAACGGCGAGCCGGTGGCCGTGGTGCAGGAAGCCGGCAGCCCGCACTGGTGGATACGGCCCACGCCGCTGCCCGCCAACATCCACACCTTCACGCGCTTTGCCGATGTGGATCTGGCGCACTTCAAGGCCGTGCTGTGGATCACGCACGCCGAGGTCACGCCCGAACACTGGGCCACGCTGCATGAGCGCCTGGTGGTCTACCGCCCGCCGCTGGGGCAAAGCGCATGAGGCTGGAAAGCACATGAGGCTAGCGCTGGGTCTGGGCTGCGACCGTGGCACGGCGCTGCTGACGCTGCAGCAGGCCCTGCAGGGCGCCTTGCAGCAGGGCGGCTTGCGCCCGGCGCAGGTGTGCGCGGCCGCCAGCATAGACCTCAAGGCCGATGAACCCGCCTTGCTGGACCTGGCCGCCCAACAGGGCTGGCCGCTGCGCTTTTACAGCGCAGCCCAGCTGGCGGCGGTGGCCGTTCCCAACCCGTCGGAGACCGTGCGCCGGCACACCGGCACGCCCTCGGTCAGCGAGGCCGCGGCCCTGCTGCAAGGCGCGCACTGCCTGGGCCAGACAGAGCCCCTGCCGGCCAGCGCCTTGCTGGTCGAAAAATTCAAACACCGTGGCGCAGATGGGCGCAACGCCACGGTTTCCATCGCCCGTTGTGATCGTTTTCCCTCAACCCCTCAGGAGTCACCATGAACCCATCCGCTACATCCCTTTTGTCCATCGGCCACAGCCACAGCGCCGCACGCAGCCTGCTGCTGCAACTCAGCGCCAGCGCCCTGCTGGGCCTGGTCGTGCTCTACGGCGTGGCCTTTGCCGAGAGCCCGTTTGCGCACAACGCCGCGCATGACGTGCGCCACATCACCGTC
>JAYVNF010000528.1:0-2592 GCA_043758575.1 Rhodoferax sp. | reverse complement strand
GCAGGGCCTGCGCCATTGCATCCAGGGCCACGTTTTCCAGCTTGGCGGACGCATAGCGGGGTGGTGGCGCCATGGCCGCACCGGGTGTCGCTTGCGTCTGCTCACTGGCCTGCAGGCTGGCGAAGGCACTGGGCCGTATCACCTCCATCTGCTTGACCGAGGCGCGCGGCAGCACCAGGTCGGTCAGCTGCACCTCTTCCAGAAAGTCATCGGGCAGGTGGTGCATCTGGATGTCTTCGTTGCAGGCCGCCATCACCACCGCCGTGCGCAAGAGGTTGTAGAGCTGGCGGAAATTGCCCGGCCAGGGGAACTGGTGGAACAGGGCCATCACCTCATCCGAGATGCCAACCGGCGTGGCCGAGTGGCAGACGCTGGCCAGAATCTTGCACGTCACCACTTCCAGGTCCTGCCGCTCGCGCAGGGCGGGCAGGCGCACCACCAGGCCGTTCAGGCGGTAGTACAGGTCCTCGCGGAACTCGCCGCGGGCAATCATGTCCTTGAGGTTTTTGTTGGTGGCGCAAATCACGGCCACGTCCACCTCCACCTCTTTGCCTGCGCCCAAGGGGCTGACCTTGCGCTCCTGCAAGACGCGCAGCAGGCGCGCCTGCAGGTGCTTGGGCATGTCGCCAATTTCGTCCAGGAACAGGGTGCCGCCGTTGGCAAACAGCACCTTGCCCACCGAGCCCTTGCGCTTGGCACCGGTGAAGGCGCCTTCCTCGTAGCCAAAGAGTTCGGACTCGATCAGGGTCTCGGGAATCGAGGCGCAGTTGACCGAGACAAAGTTGTGGCCGGCCCGTGGTGAGTCGTTGTGAATCGCCTGGGCCAGCAAGTCTTTGCCGGTGCCGGTCTCGCCCAGAATCATCACCGGAATATCGCGCCCGCGAATGCGGTTGAGCTTCTGGATCACGGCGGCCACCTGCGCGTCGCCGGTATCCAGATAGCGCAGGCTGGAGAGGGACTCCTTGCGCTGCGCATCCCGGCTGGCGGCCGAGTCTCTGCTGTCCATGCGGGCGTCGCTCTTGCGCTCGGCTCGGGCGTCCATCGCTGCACTCGCTTGTTCCTGCGTGCTTGGGTGGTTGCCAAAGTCCACCACGCCAAAGGGCATGCGCGATTTGACATCGCTGATGCAGCACACCGTCACACCGTTGTGCAAGCACAGGGTGAGCGGGCGCGTGCCCGCCGTGCGCACCCGGTCATGGAACTGCGACACCGAGATGCCAAACAGGGACGAGAAGGTGTGCGCACCCATCGCGTTAACCGACTGCGTGAGCTGGAACTGCGCGCTGCGGTTGGCGGTGACGAAGCGGCCGTCCGCGGTGAATACGGCAATGCCCTCCATCAGCGTGCCCAGGAATTCGGCGCGCGCATGGAAGCGTACGATGATTTCCTTGGGAAACACGGCGGCGTACATGTGGTTCTCGATCATCTGCGCCGACATGCGTGCCAGCGCCATGGTGTGCTGGTGGTAGCTGCGGTGGTCGCCGGTCACATCCAGCGCACCGATGACCTTGCCATAGGGATCAAAAATCGGTGTGCACGAGCAGGTCAGAAACCGGTTGGCCTCCAGGAAGTGCTGCGAGCCGTGTACCACCACCGGATGCTCCTCGGCCAGGGCCGTGCCAATGGCATTGGTGCCCTTGCTTTTTTCCGACCAGTCCACGCCCGGTGCCAGCGCCACTTGCGAGGCCTTCTCCAGAAAGTCGGCGTCGCCCAAAGAGTGCAACACCATGCCGCTGCGTGCCGTCAACAGCACCATGCTCTGAGTGTTGGCAATCTGGTGGTAGAGCGTCTCCATGACCGGGGCCGCATGCTGGTAGAGAAAGTGGTTTTCTTCCAGCGTCTGGTTGATCAGGCCGCGCGCGGCCACGGAAAAATCCGGGGTGTCCAACTCGCGCAGCCCAAAGGCTTGGGAGCGTTGGTGCGAGGAGCCAATCAGGGTTTCGTGTTCCGGGCTATGCAAGGGCGGGCCGTTCAGGGGCCCATAGCTCGTGCTGTTCGTTCCACTTGCGCCACTTTTGCCGCTGGCTGTCGCGCGGTCATAGGGGTTCATGTTGTCTCCAGCGTTCGCCGTTTGCCAATCCGTGTTGCTTGCATCCAGATAAGCTGTGTCACCAAAAGCACAAGCACCATCCGACTGACCGTAGCGACTCTTTGTAGTGAAATTCTCTGGCATTTATTTTGCTCCGTTTTGTGACAACATTCAATTCGGTGCAATATGCAGGCCAGTTCAGTGTGTGCGGTTGCGCCAATTTGTCACAGCCCCCGGCCACAGAGGCGCAATTTGCTGGCGCGATATTTGCGCAATGCCTTGTATCCGCAACTCTTGGCACTTCCCGATATCACCATGACTTCCTTACATAGCACCTACCGCATCCTGAAGGCGGCCGCCTTCGCCGCCTGCATCTCCCTGGCCAGTCTGGCAGCCCAGGCGCATGGAGATGTGGTGCCGCATTCGGTGGACACCAGCACCCTGCCGCAGCTGGGCGACAAATGGCTGGACAGCAACCCCTACACCACGGGGGATGGCCACAAGGAAGCGCTGCGCATTGGCAGCTCGGCCTTCAACCAGAACTGCGCCCGCTGCCACGGCCT
>JAYVNF010000527.1:0-2592 GCA_043758575.1 Rhodoferax sp. | reverse complement strand
TCATCAAGCTGATCACCGATACCGGTGTGGAAGGTGTGGGTGAGATCTACAACCTGCCCTACCACCCGCACGTCGTCGAGCAAATGGCGCGCGATGTGGTGGAGCGCTATGTGCTGGGGCAGGACCCTTTCGACACCGAAAAGATCTGGCGCAGTGTCTATGGCGGCGGCTTTATCCAGCGGCCCGACATTTCCATGATGGGCATCCTGAGCGCCATCGACATGGCCTGCTGGGACATCAAGGGCAAGGAGCTGAACCAGCCGGTCTACAAGCTGCTGGGCGGCCAAGTGCACGAGAGGCTGCGCAGCTATACCTATATTTACCCCAAGCGGGGTGACCAGACCAACGTCTATGCCGACCCGGAACTGGCGGCCGTGCGCGCGGCCGAATATGTGGAGATGGGCTTCAATGCGGTGAAATTCGACCCGGCTGGCGCTTACACCGTGTACGACGGACACCAGCTGTCCCTGGAGGATCTGGACCGCTCGGAGCGTTTTTGCAAGCTCTTGCGCGAAGCCGTGGGCAGCAAGGCCGACCTGCTGTTTGGCACCCACGGCCAGATGACCGCGTCCGGCGCCATCCGCCTGGTCAAGCGTCTGGAGAAGTACGACCCGCTGTGGTTTGAAGAGCCCATTCCGCCGGACAACCAAAAGGAAATGGCCAAGGTGGCGCGTGCCACCTCCATCCCGATTGCAGCCGGTGAGCGCCTCACCACCAAGTGGGAATTCCAGCGCTTGCTGGAAGAAGGCGCGGCCAGCATTTTGCAGATGAACCTGGCGCGCGTGGGTGGCATTACGGAGGCCAAAAAAATTGCCGGCATGGCCGAGGCCGTGCATGCGCAGATTGCTCCGCACATCTACTGCGGCCCTATCACCTGGGCGGCGGCCATCCAGGTGTCCACCAGCACGCCCAACTTCCTGATTCTGGAAACCATTTACGACGGTGGCGGTTTCTATGGCGAGCTGTTGATGAAACCGATCCGTTGGGAGAACGGCTACATCATTCCGCCAACCGAGCCGGGTTTGGGTGTGGAGTTGAATGAAGCGGTCGCGTTGGCCCACCCGTATGAGGGCCGTGCGCTGCATCTGGATATGGCGCATACGCCGCATCAGGTGTGATTGAGATGAAAACCGTCAAATCCCTCCCGCGCAAAGTCCGGGAAATTTCCAACACCTTCATCACCCTGCCCGATGGCACCCAACTGGCTGCACGCATTTGGCTGCCCAAGGATGCAGACAAAAGACCGGTGCCGGCCATCCTGGAATACCTGCCCTACCGCAAGCGCGACGGCACCCATGTGCGCGATGCCTTGACGCATCCCTATATTGCAGGCCACGGCTATGCCTGTGTGCGCGTGGACATGCGCGGCAGCGGCGACTCCGATGGCGTCATGCTGGACGAATACACCCAGCAGGAACTCGATGACGCCTGCGCCGTGATTGCCTGGCTGCGCACGCAGCCCTGGTGCGGCGGCAACGTGGGCATGATGGGCATCTCCTGGGGCGGCTTCAACAGCCTGCAGGTAGCGGCCCTGCGCCCCGAAGGCCTGAAAGCCATCATCACCCTGTGTTCGACGGATGACCGCTATACCGACGACATCCACTACAAGGGCGGCTGCCTGCTCAACGAAAACCTGGGCTGGTCGGCCACCATGTTTGCCTACTCCTCGCGCGCACCGGACCCCTTGCTGGTAGGGGAGCGCTGGCGCGAGATGTGGCTGCAGCGCCTGGAGGCCGAGCCGCTCTTGGCCATAGACTGGTTGCAGCACCCGCACCGCGATGCCTACTGGAAACATGGCTCGGTCAATGAAGACTACAGCGCCATCCAAGCCGCCGTGCTGGCCGTGGGCGGCTGGAACGACGCCTATACCAATGCCGTGCCGCGCCTGGTCAGCAACTTAAAATCCCCAGCCAAAGGCATCATCGGCCCCTGGGCCCACAAGTACCCGCACTTTGCCGTGCCCGAGCCGCGCATCGGTTTCCTGCAGGAGGCACTGCGCTGGTGGGACCAGTGGCTCAAGGGTGAGGACACCGGCGTGCAGCAAGACCCGGCCTTTCGCACCTACATCATGGAGCCACCCCGCCCGGGCGGCTCCATCGGCCACATCGCCGGCCGCTGGGTCAGCGACAGCCAGTGGCCCTTTGATCAGGGCGAGGTGCAGCGCTGGCACCTGAATGCCGATGGCCTGTCCACCACCCGTGGCCGCTCGGCCAAGCAGACCCACAGCGCGGCGCAAACCGTAGGCGGCGATGGCGGCGAATACTGCATCATCTGGCTGGGGCCAGAATTTGCTGGCGACCAGCGCCATGACGACGCCGGCTCGCTCACCTTTGACAGCGAGGTGCTGGCCAAAGACATGGACCTGGTGGGCGCGCCCCTGCTTACCTTGAAGTTCAGCAGCGACAAACCCGTGGCCCACGTGGCCGTGCGCCTGAACAGCATCTGGCCGGATGGCGCCGTCTCACGCGTCTCCTATGCCGTCTTCAACCTCTGCCACCGCGATGGCCATGAAAAGCCGCAGGCGCTGGAGGTCGGCAAGACCTACACCGTGCGCATCCCGCTGGACGACGTGGCCGCGCGCCTGCCCAAAGG
>JAYVNF010000526.1:0-8163 GCA_043758575.1 Rhodoferax sp. | reverse complement strand
CAGTCGGCGTCCTAGCCTCCCCACCCCCACCCCCACACGCCGTCAAAGTCGCCGCTATCAGCAAGCCGGTAATCGTTTTCAGAATGGACATCTTTACTGCCTTGTTCATGCGCTAGGTATTCAGTTGGAGGCGCTGCGGTCGGCCAGCACACGGGGGGTAATAAACACCAACATTTCTTTCTTGTTCGACGATTTGGAGGTTCGCTTGAACAGCGCGCCCACAATCGGCAGGTCGCCAAAGAAGGGGACTTTGTCGATCTGGTCGGTCGAATCTTCGGTAAAGATGCCGCCCACCACAATGGTGCCGCCGTTTTCGATCAGGGCCTCGGTCTTGATGTGCTTGGTATCGATGGCAAAACCGCCCGGGGTGAGTTGGCCCACAGTGTCCTTGTTCACATCAAGCGTCAGAATAATGCTGCCTTCGGGGGTGATCTGCGGCGTCACTTCCAGCTTCAGGTTCGCCTTGCGAAACTGGATGCTAGTGGCGCCACTGGCCGATGCCACCTGGTAAGGCAGTTCGGTGCCCTGCTCGATGACGGCGGATTTCTGGTCGGCAGTCACCACACGCGGGCTGGAGATCACTTTGCCCTTGCCGTCGGACTCCATGGCCGAGATTTCCAGGTTCAAGAAGCGGTTGGCCGAGGCGTTGAAAATGGACAGCGCAAAAGTGCCCGCGGCGGTTCCGGAAACCGGCAGGTTCACGGCGCTCACGCTCTGGTCCACAGAGCCTGCGGCGCCACTGGTTGCCACGGCATTGGAGTAGCTGGTACCAAAACCGATGCTGTTACCGTTGCCTATCTGGTAGCCGCCGGTGCCGCCGTTTTGGGCACGTATGTCTGAGCCACCCAGGCGCACGCCCAGTGCTTTGCTGAAGGAGTCCGAGGCTTCCACAATGCGGGCCTCAATCACCACCTGGCGCACCGCCACGTCCAGCTTGGCCAGCAGGTCTTGCACCTGCTCCAGGCGGCTGGGGATGTCGGTGACAAACAGCTGGTTGGTACGCGGCTCGGCTATCACGCTGCCACGGTTGCTCAGGATGCGTGCCGTGGTTGCGGGAGAGCCGCCACCACCACCGGTGATTTGGGTGGCAATTTCGCCGGCCTTGGCAAAGTTGATCTGGAACGACTGGGTCTTCACCGGCTCCAGGTTTTGCACCGCAGCCTGGGATTCGAGGTCGAGCTTTTCCTTTGTAGCAATTTCATCCTTGGGTGCGACCCAGATGACGTTGCCGCTTTTGCGCATGCCCAGGTTCTTGGCCTGCAAAATGATGTCCAGCGCCTGGTCCCAGGGCACGTCCTGCAGGCGCAGGGTGACCGAGCCGTTGACGCTGTCAGAAGTCACGATGTTGAAGTTGGTGAAGTCGGCGATCACCTGCAACAGGGAGCGCACTTCGATGCTCTGGAAGTTCAGTGACAGTTTCTGGCCGTTGTAGCCCACGCCTTGGGTCAGTTTCTTCGGATCAACCTTGACCTCTTTGACCTCGACCACAAATTGCTCGTCGTTCTGGTAGGCCGAGTGCTCCCACAGACCCTGGGGCTCAATCACCATGCGCACCTTGTCGCCGGACTGGGTGGTAGTCACGGTTTTGACCGGGGTGCCAAAGTCAGCCACGTCCATGCGGCGGCGCAGACCTTCCGACAAGGTGGACTTCATGAATTCCACCACCAGGGCCTTGCCCTGTTGGCGGATGTCCACGCCCACATTGCTGCTAGGCAGGGTCACCACCACGCGGCCAGAGCCATCGGCCGAGCGGCGGAAATCCACATCTTTGAGCGCCTGCATGTCGCGGGTGGGGTTTTCAGCGAACACCTTGGGAGTTGGCGCACTGGGGCCGTTAGCGACGGCGGTATCCAGAATGACCAGCAGGGACTTGCCCTGGATTTCGGCCTTGTAGGTGGTGGGCTGCTTCAGGTTCAGAACCACCCGGGTGCGGTCACCGGCCTGCACCACGCTTACCGATTTGAGGTTGCCTTCGTTGACATCGATGGTGGAGCGGCCCATGGCATTGACCACGCCGGGAAAGTCCAACGCAATGCGCGCGGGGGCTTGGATGGTGAAGCCGGTGGGCAAGGCATCGAGTGCCTTGGAAAGGTCGATGCGCACATATTCCGCACCGCCTTGCATGGAGCCGGTGACTGCCTCAATCGAGGTTTGTGCCCAGGTCCAGGGAGCCAGTGCCATCAAGGCGACTGCAAATACGAAACGACGCCACATGTCAGCCCCTAACCGAAAATTATTTGTATTCATTTGGACCTCTCCTGCAACTGTAACGTTGCAATGCGTTCAATCCACTCGCCAACCGCATCCTGCACGATTTCTCGAAGAGTGACCTCAGTTTCGCTGATTTTCGTGACCCGACCAAAATTCAGTCCCAGGTAGTTGCCCAGCTTGACCTGGTACAACAGGTTATCCACCTTCACCAGCGCAACCGGCTGGCCCGCTTTGATGATGCTTCCCACCAGCGACATGGCGTCCAGGGGAAATGCCTCCATGGGCTCTTTGCGGCGTGCCAACTCGGGCGCCACCAAGGCGCCGTTGGAGGTGGCCTGGGCGGAGTCGCGCTTGAGCGCCTGTGTCAGCTTCAGGCTGCTGAACGGTTCCATGGCCGAGGCGTTGGTATAGGGCTCGGGAATGAACTGCTTGGGTGCGTTAATGGGCGCCACATGAGGTTTGGTCTGGTTGCGCTCCTGCACCATCCATTCACGAATGTCGTCTTCCTTGGACGACACGCAGCCGACCAGGGCCATGGCCAGCAGAAGCAAAAAGAGTGTGTAGATTCGCTTCATTTTTTCTTGGGCGCAGAAGCGGCCCGTTGCGCCATCACCTCGTCCGCATCCAGGTAGCGGAAGGTCTTGGCGGTGGATTCCAGTAGCAGAGAGCCATCGGCCTTGGGAACGATGGACAGGTTGTTGAGCGTCACGATGCGCGAGAGGTTCGCGATGTCCGAGGCAAAGGCACCGATGTCGTGGTAACGACCGGTGACCTTCAGCGATATCGGCAGTTCGGCGTAATACTCTCTGACGGCCACCTGGCCAGGGCGGAACAGGTCAAACTGCAGGCTGCGGCCCAGGCCGGCCTGGTTGATGTCGGAGAGCAGTGCATCCATTTCGGCCTTGCTGGGCAGCTGCTTTTCCAGCTGGGTCACGTACTGCTGAACCTGCTCGCGCTGTTTCTTCAGAACATCCAGATTGACGGCCTTGGTCAATTTGATTTTGTAGTCTTCGCGCAGCTTGACCTCTTTGGCCTGCTCTTCTTCCAGAAAGTCCTGCGACCCATTCAACCAGGTAAACCACAGGATGGTGATTACGGCCAGGGTGGTAACGACAAACAAACCATAGCGTGGCAGCGATGGCCAGGCCGACGGGTCACGCGGGTCAAGATCCAGAAACTGGCTTTTGAGCTTTTCCAGAAAAGCCTGGAAGTCGAAGGTAGGTAGTGGTTTGCTCGCCATGGCCAATCCGCTATTGCTTTGCAGGTGAAGAGGCGACCTTGGCCGGCGCGGCCGCCACGGCAGCAGAGGCGGCGGGCGGCGCTACGGATTTTTCGGCTTCGGTGGCACGCACCAGGCGCACCTTGATAACGAAATTGGAGACCCGTTTTTGCTCTTTGGTTGGCAGTGTGATGCTACCGGCCACAATTTCCACCAGCTCGGGCTTGGTGAACCAGGGCGTGTTGTTACCTAGGTTGCGCAGCAACTCGGACACCCGTTCGTTGGACTGGGCGGTGCCGGTCAGGGTCACCGACTGGTCCACCTGCACCATCTTTGCAATGAACACGCCATCCGGCAGTTGCTGGACCATTTCGGTCAACAGGTGCACCGGCAAATTCCGGTCCGACTGCAGGTCTTCCACTGCCTGCTGCCTGGCCTTCAGGGCCGCAATTTCGGCTTCCAAACCGGCAATGTCCTTGATCTGGCCTTCCAGGCGCTTGATTTCGGTGCTCAGGATGCTGTTGGAGTTCTGCTGCGACGAAATCTCCGCTTGGTACCACAGAAAAATGGCGCCAGCGACCAGCCCACCCAGCAGGGCCGAAAAACCCAGGGACAGGTTGAATACATCACGGCGACGTTTGCGCGCAGCTTCCCGGTGCGGCAGCAGGTTGATCAGAATCACTGGGCAAACCTCCGCAAGGCCAGACCGCAGGAGGTCAGATAGGAAGGCGCCTCACGGGTCATTTTTTTCAGGCGCACACCGTCTCCGATTTCCATGCCGTCAAAGGGATTGAGCAGGCTGCAGGGGAAAGAGGTGTGCTGGGTGACGGCCGATGTCAAACCGGGCAAGGCCGCAGAGCCGCCGGCCAGAAGAATGTAGTCCACCTTGTTGTGCGGCGTGCTGGTGAAGAAAAACTGCAGCGCCCGGCCCAGTTCCTGCACCATGGTTTCCATGAAGGGCTTCAACACGGCAGACTCGTAGTCTTCCGGCAGTTCGCCACTGCGTTTCTTGGCCTCAGCCTCTTCGGCAGAGAAGCCATACTGGCGCACGATTTGCTGCGTCAGCTGGGCGCCACCGAAGGCCTGGTCACGGTCGTACAGCACTTCGTCGTCGCGCATGACTTGCATGCTGGTGGTGAGCGAACCGACTTCAAACAGGGCCACGATCAAACCCTTGCCCTGGTTGGGCAGGTTCTCAATCAGGCGACTGGTGGCCAGACGGGAAGCATAGGACTCCACGTCCACCACCACCGGAATCAGGCCTGCGGCTTCGGCCAGGCCTTGCACGTCCTGCACTTTTTCGCGTCTGGATGCGGCAATCAGCACCTCTACATCGCCGACCGAGGTGGCACTGGGTCCGATCACGCAAAAATCCAGGCTGACTTCGTCCAGGGGAAAGGGGATGTACTGGTTGGCCTCGGTTTCGACTTGCTGCTCCAGCTCGTCGTCGGTCATGCCACCGGGCAGGATGATCTTCTTGGTGATCACAGCGGAAGGGGGCAGCGCCATGGCCACATTGCGGGTCTTGGTGCCACTTTTCTTGACCAGGCGTTTGATAGCTTCAGCAACTTCTTCGAAATTTTCGATATTGCCGTCGGTAATCCAGCCGCGTTCCAGTGGTTCTATGGCGCAGCGCTCCAGCACCAAATTGCCGGCCTTGTCATGCCCCAGCTCGACTAGTTTGACGCCGGACGTGCTAACGTCCAGCCCGAGCAAAGGTGCCGGTTGACGGCTGAAGAGCGACCCCAATGAGATCAAAACTGTCCCCTGAAACAGACCGACTCCATGCCAGTCCTACTTAAGAATTCACTTGAATGCTATCAGCAAGCCTATTGTCCGGCAAAGGTTTTTTGAAATTCGCTCGTAACCGAACGTTGCCAAAACCAGACGAATAACGGGAATGCCGATGCACATGTCCAACATTGTGCACGCGCTTTGGCTGCCAGCTACAACAATAGCCAACTTATCGCCTGAGCCGGCTTTTTATGCATTTTTATAATGCGCCAGCGAGCAACCACTACTTTCTATGCCACCCAAGTCCCCCGCCCCCGATTCCGGCCCCAGCCGCCCCCGCGCCGACAAGACCCCCATGCATTGGGCACTGCGGCTGCTGCTGTGGGGTTTTGGGCTGGGCCTTGCCGCGGTGCTGAGCGGCCTGATCCTGTTGGCGATTGCGCTGTCCGTGGCCTTCCCCAACCTGCCGGATATCTCCGATCTGTCGGACTACCGGCCCAAACTGCCCTTGCGGGTGTTCTCGGTGGAAGGCGATCTGTTGGGGGAATTCGGTGAAGAGCGGCGTAATCTGACGCCGATCCGGGAGATCCCCAAGATCATGTCCAACGCGGTACTGGCGATCGAGGATGCGCGTTTTTACCAACACGGCGGCGTGGACTACATGGGCGTGATCCGGGCCGGGCTGGCCAATGTGGGGCGTTCCAAGAGCCAGGGCGCCTCCACCATCACCATGCAGGTGGCGCGCAATGTGTACCTAACCTCGGAGAAAACCTTTACCCGCAAGATTTACGAAATTCTGCTGACCTTCAAGCTCGAACACATGTTGAGCAAGGACCAGATTCTGGAAATCTATATGAACCAGATTTTTCTGGGCAACCGCGCCTATGGCTTTGCGGCTGCGTCGGAGACCTATTTTGGCAAACCCCTGAAGAACATCACCATCGCCGAAGCCGCCATGCTGGCCGGCCTGCCCAAAGCACCGTCGGCCTACAACCCGATCAGCAACCCGAAGCGGGCCCGCTCCCGCCAGCTCTACATCATTGAACGCATGGTGGAGAACGGCTTCATCACGGCCAAAGAGGCAGAAGCGGCCAAGGCCCAGGAACTCAACGTCAAAAGCGGGCCGGACACTAACAAGATCCACGCCGAGTACGTGGCCGAAATGGCGCGCCAGCTGATGTTCAACCAGTACGGCGATGAGACCTATACCCGTGGCCTGAATGTGCAGACCACCATCCACTCGGCCGAGCAGGACGCCGCCTACAAAGCGCTGCGCCGCGGCATCATGGACTTTGAGCGCCGCCAGATCTACCGCGGCCCGGAGAAGTTTGTCACGCTGCCCACGGTGCAGCAGGAAATCGAAGACACCGTGGACGATGTGCTGGACGAGCATCCCGACAACGGCGATGTGATGTCCGCAGTGGTGCTGGAGGCCGACCCCAAACACATTCTGGCCATGCGAGCCGCGGGCGAGACGCTGGAAATCACCGGCGACGGCCTCAAGCCTGCCCAGTCCGGCCTGTCGGACAAAGCCGCACCGAATATCAAGCTGCGCCGTGGCGCGGTGATCCGGGTGGCCAAAATGGCCAAGGGCGGCTGGGAAATTACCCAGTTGCCGGAGGTCGAGGGCGCTTTTGTGGCGATTGACCCGCGCGACGGCTCCATCCGTGCGCTGGTGGGCGGTTTTGACTTTGCCAAGAACAAGTTCAACCACGTCACCCAGGCCTGGCGCCAGCCCGGCTCCAGCTTCAAACCTTTTATCTATTCAGCCGCCTTGGAAAAGGGCTTTACCCCGTCGACCGTGATCAACGATGCACCGCTGTTCTTTGACGCCGGCGTCACCGGGGGCCAGCCCTGGGAGCCCAAGAACTACGACGGCACCTTCGAAGGCCCCATGACACTGCGCCGGGGTCTGGCCAAGTCCAAGAACATGATCTCCATCCAGATCCTGCAGTCCATAGGCACCGCCTACGCCCAAGAATGGATTACCCGCTTTGGCTTCGAAGCCGACAAGCACCCACCCTACCTGACCATGGCGCTGGGTGCCGGCTCGGTCACACCCATGCAGATGGCTGGGGCCTATTCGGTGTTTGCCAATGGCGGCTACCGCGTCAATCCCTGGCTGGTATCCAGCATCAGCGAGCAGCGCGGCAAGGTGCTGGTGACCACACCGCCGGTGGTGCTGGACGAAGCCCAGCGCACCATCGAAGCGCGCAATGCCTTTTTGATGACCAGCCTGCTGCAGGAAGTGACACGCACCGGCACCGCCGCCAAGGCGCAGGCCTCGCTCAAGCGGCCCGACATCTATGGCAAGACTGGCACCACCAATGACTCACTGGACGCCTGGTTTGCCGGCTTTCAGCCCACCATCACCGCTGTGACCTGGATAGGCTATGACACGCCACGCAAGCTCGGCGACAAGGAAACCGGCGGCGGCCTGAGTTTGCCGATCTGGATCAGCTTCATGGAGACCGCACTCAAGGGCGTGCCGGTGATGGAGCCCAGCGCCCCCGAAGGCGTGGCGCACGTCGGAGGCGAGTGGTACTTCGAGGAATTCACCAAGGGAGCGGGCGTGGCCAGCATCAAAACCGAGGACAAGCCAGAAGCGGTTCCCGCGACTCCCGCAGCGCCTGCGGCCGAGGAAAAAAAGAAAATCGTCGACCTGTTCAAGAACTGAGCCGGCAGCCTGATCCGTTCAGGCCGTAAATTGCAGCGCCATGGCCGCCTGTGTGCTGGCCTGGCGCGACAGCTCGGCCAGCAGCTCGCCATGGCCCTTGCTGTCCATCCACTGCCCGTCCTGCAGGCGGTAGTGGTAACCACCGGCCTTGGCTGCCATCCAGACTTCCTGCAAAGGTTTTTGCAGGTTGATGACGATCTGGCTGCGGTTGGCAAAGGTCAGGGTGACCATAGAGCCGACGCGCTGGTTGTCGATATCGGCGTCGCTCTCATCGTTCATGCGGTCGCAGCAGGCCTCCACTGCTTTGAGAAGCGCTTCGGCG
>JAYVNF010000525.1:0-8166 GCA_043758575.1 Rhodoferax sp. | reverse complement strand
TGACCATGCGTACTCGCTTGAAAGCTCTTTTTGCCCTGCTGGCCGAGCGCCGCAAGGGCCGTGGTCTGAAGCTCAACTACCCCGAGTCCATTGCCCTGATCAGCGCGGCGGTGATGGAAGGCGCACGCGACGGCCAGACCGTGGCCCAGCTGATGTCCTTTGGCCGCACCGTGCTGACGCGCGCGGACGTGATGGACGGCATTGCCGAGATGATTCCCGACATCCAGGTGGAAGCCACCTTTGCCGACGGCACCAAGCTCGTCACCGTCCACCAACCAATCGTCTAGTTGTTTGCCTTGAATTCCAACCCACGGAGGAACTGACCATGCGTACTCGCTTGAAAGCTCTTTTTGCCCTGCTGGCCTTTGCTGCCCTATCCGGCAGCGCCTTGGCCCACACCGGTGTGGACAGCCACCAGCACATGGGCTTCATGGCTGGCTTTTTGCACCCCTTCACCGGCCTGGACCATATGGCGGTGATGCTGGCCATCGGCCTGTGGAGTGCGCTGATTGCCAAACAGTTCGGCCGCGAAATGCTGTGGGGCCCGCTGGGCTTTGCCAACGTGTTGCTGGCCGGGGCTGCGCTGGGCCTGCAAGGCGTGCAGTTTCCCGCGGTGGAGCCGCTGATCGCAGCCTCTCTGGTTGCAGCCGGTCTGCTGGTCGTGAGCCAGTTGCCGGTGCGTGGCATGGGCGCGGCCCTGCTGGCGGGCATGTTCGCCCTGTTCCACGGTCTGGCCCATGGCTATGAGCTGGCCGACAACGCCAACGCCTTCCAGGCACTCGCCGGCATGGTCAGCGCCACCCTGGTGCTGCATTGCATTGGTCTGGCCCTGGGCTGGTCCTTGCGCGGCGCCAGTGTCTGGGTGCCACGTCTGCTGGGTGGCGCGGTAGCGGCCCTGGGTAGCGCACTGCTGTTTTTGCAATTGACCAACTGAGCCTCTGCGCCAGCAACCCATAGCGTTTAACTGTTTATTTCGATTGGGCACAGCTTTATGACACCAGGCGAAATCCTCACCGACGACGGTGAACACACTCTCAACGCCGGTCGGCGCACGCTGACTTTGGTGGTGCAAAACACCTCGGACCGCCCGGTGCAGGTGGGCTCGCACTACCACTTTGCCGAGACCAATGCCGCCCTCGGTTTTGACCGCGAAGCCGCACACGGCATGCGCCTGAACATCGCCAGCGGCTCGGCCGTGCGCTTTGAGCCGGGACAGCAGCGTACGGTGGAGCTGGTGGACTACGCCGGTGCGCGCGTGGTCTACGGTTTCAGAGGTTTGACGCAAGGGCCTTTGGCCGCGCAAGGAACGAAGTAATGGCAACCATTGGACGCCGCGCATACGCGGAAATTTTTGGCCCCACCACCGGCGACCGCGTGCGCCTGGCCGATACCGGTCTGCTGATTGAAGTCGAAAAAGATTTCACCTTCGCCGCAGGCGGCTATGGCGAAGAGGTCAAATTTGGCGGCGGCAAGACGATTCGTGACGGCATGGCACAAAGCCAGCGCACGCGTGTTGAAGGTGCGGTCGACTGCGTGATGACCAATGCCCTGATCATCGACCACTGGGGCATTGTGAAGGCCGACATTGGCCTGAAGGGCGGGCGCATTGTGGCCATCGGCAAGGCCGGCAACCCCGACACGCAACCGGGTGTGGACATCATCATTGGCCCGGGCACCGAGATCATTTCCTGCGAAGGCAATATCGTCACCGCTGGCGGCATTGATTCGCACATCCACTTTATCTGCCCGCAGCAGATCGAAGAGGCCCTGGCCAGCGGTGTCACCACCATGCTGGGCGGCGGCACCGGTCCGGCCACCGGCACCTTTGCTACCACCTGCACGCCCGGCCCCTGGAACATAGAGCGCATGCTGCAGGCGGCCGACGCGTTTCCCATGAACCTCGGATTTCTGGGCAAAGGCAATGCATCTTTGCCGGCCGCGCTGCACGAGCAGGTGAATGCCGGTGTGATTGGTTTGAAGCTGCATGAAGACTGGGGCACCACGCCGGCGGCCATCAGCAACTGCCTGGACGTGGCCGATGAGACCGATGTGCAAGTGGCCATCCACTCCGACACGCTGAACGAATCCGGCTTTGTGGAAAACACCATTGCTGCCACCAAGGGCCGCGGCCTGTGCGCCTTCCACACCGAGGGCGCCGGCGGTGGCCACGCCCCCGACATTCTGAAGGTGGTGGGCCAGGCCAACTTTTTACCCAGCTCCACCAACCCGACCATGCCCTACACGGTGAACACGTTGGACGAACACGTGGACATGCTGATGGTCTGCCACCACCTGGATGCGGGCATTGCCGAAGACCTGGCCTTTGCCGAGAGCCGTATCCGCAAGGAAACGATTGCGGCAGAGGACATCTTGCACGACCTGGGCGCCATCAGCATGATGAGCAGCGACAGCCAGGCCATGGGCCGCGTCGGCGAGGTCATCATACGCACCTGGCAGACGGCGCACAAAATGAAGGCGCAGCGTGGTTCATTAGGCGACGACACCGCGCGCAGCGACAACTTCCGCGTCAAACGCTATATCGCCAAGTACACCATCAACCCGGCGATTGCCCACGGCATCAGCCACGAGGTCGGCAGCATTGAGGTCGGCAAATGGGCCGACCTGGTGGTCTACAAACCGGCCTTTTTTGGCGTCAAACCGGCCCTGATTTTGAAGGGCGGCTTCATCGCTTTCGCCGCCATGGGCGACCCGAACGCCAGCATACCGACACCGCAGCCGGTGCACTACCGGCCCATGTTCGGCGCCTACGGTGGCGCCCTCACCCGTGGCTCGCTCACCTTTGTCTCGCAGGCCGGCATGAACGCCGGCATCAAGGAACGCTTTGGTCTGGCCAAGTCTTTAAGCGCGGTGAAAAACATCCGCGGCATTCGCAAACAGCAGATGGTGCACAACAGTTATTTGCCGACCATGGAAATCGATGCGCAAACCTACGCAGTGCGCGCCGATGGCCAGCTTCTGACCTGTGAGCCGGCCGTGAGTTTGCCGCTGGCGCAGCGCTACTTTTTGTTCTGAATATCCTGCCAAGGCATACTGCCGCTTTGCATAGGCTACGTCCCTGTGCAGTGGGCGTTGGGCCCCTCGCCGACTTTGGCAAACCAGGACTTTCATGATCCAAGCCTCCAAACTGATTCCCCAAGGCCAGGGCCTGGCCGCCGCCCCGCTCAAGCGTGCCAGCACCGTAGAGCTGGACTGGGACCTGCGGCAAAAAAGCCGTTTCGAAACCCCCGATTCGAGCGGCCGCTCCATCGGCGTATTCCTGGCGCGCGGCACCGTGCTGCGCGGTGGCGACGTGCTGCTGGCCGAAGACGGCTCGCTGGTGCGCGTGCTGGCCGCGCCGCAGCAGGTGCTGCGCATCACGCACTGCCCAAACCACGGCTCGCCGTTTGACCTGATCCGCGCCGCCTACCACCTGGGCAACCGCCATGTGCCCATCGAACTGCGTCCCGACTTTCTGCAAATCGAGCCCGACCATGTGCTGGCCGAGATGCTGCGCGCCATGCATTTGATCGTGCATGCGGTGGATGCACCCTTTGAGCCGGAGAGCGGCGCCTATGCGGCAGGTGGACATGCACACGGCCACGCGCACGACCACGCAGCAGGCACTGCGCAGCACGACCATGCACCCCATGTGCACGGCCCGGACTGCGGCCACGACCACGCCCACTGAAAGCTGGCTGTGCACGACGCCTCGCTCCTGCAACTGATGTGGCTGGCCTCACCGGCCCTGCCCATAGGCGGGTTCTCGTACTCCGAGGTACTGGAAGCGGCGGTGGAATCGGGCCGCGTCACCAACGAAACCGAAGCCTCTGCATGGCTGGTAGACCAGTTGCACCTGAGCCTGTCGCGCTCTGACCTGTCCGCCGTGGCACAGGCCATTCCGGCCTGGCGAACAGAAGACCATGCGCGCATTGCCCAGCTCAACGCCTGGGTGCTGCACACCCGCGAGAGCAGCGAGCTGCGCGCGCAGACCGAGCAAATGGGTCGCAGCCTCCTGGAATGGCTGCGCAAGCACACCACCGCCACGCCAACGCAAATCGACACCCTGGCCGCCATGGACGCCAGCTACCCCATGGCCTTT
Source organism: Rhodoferax sp. (assembly GCA_043758575.1). Lineage (GTDB taxonomy): Bacteria > Pseudomonadota > Gammaproteobacteria > Burkholderiales > Burkholderiaceae_C > Allorhodoferax. The sequence continues at coordinate 4,067 of JAYVNF010000525.1, read as the reverse complement.
GCCCTGGCCGCCAGCGCCACCGGCGCGCCGCTGCGCGACTGCCTGCTGACGTACGCCTTTGGCTGGGCCGAGAATATGGCGCAGGCCGCCATCAAATCCGTGCCCCTGGGCCAGAGCAGCGGCCAGCGCATTCTGTCGGCACTCGCCGCCGAAATTCCGGCAGCAGTCGACCATGCGCTGGCGCTGGATGACGCCACGCGCCAAGCCTTTTCCCCCATGCTGGCGATTCTGAGCAGCCAGCACGAGGTGCAGTATTCGCGCCTGTTTCGCTCGTAGCTTGATTTCATTCCTAGACTTATCTGGAAAGCACCTATGTCCTCCGCCCTGCACCACATCGCCAACCGTACGAAAAAGCTGCCTCCTTTGCGCGTGGGCATAGGCGGACCCGTGGGCTCGGGCAAGACCACGCTCCTGGAAATGCTGTGCAAGGCCATGCGCGAACAGTACGACCTGGTGGCCATCACCAACGACATCTACACCAAGGAAGACCAGCGCCTGTTGACCGTCAGCGGCGCCCTGCCCGCCGAGCGCATCATGGGTGTGGAGACCGGGGGTTGTCCGCACACTGCCATCCGCGAGGACTGCTCCATCAACCTGGAAGCGATTGACCGCATGCTGGTGGACTTCCCCAACGCCGACATCGTGTTTGTGGAGAGCGGCGGCGACAACCTGGCCGCCACCTTCAGCCCCGAGCTCTCGGACCTGACCATCTACGTGATCGACGTGGCGGCCGGCGAAAAGATTCCGCGCAAGGGGGGCCCCGGCATCACCAAGAGCGACCTCTTCATCATCAACAAAACCGACCTGGCGCCCTATGTGGGCGCCAACTTGGAAGTGATGGAGGCCGACACCATCCGCATGCGCACCGGCCCCAAAGGTTTGAAGCCCTTTGCAATGACCAATCTGAAGACCCTGTCTGGGCTGGATACCGTGGTGCGCTTCATCGAGAGCCGGGGCATGCTGCAGGCGGCATAGAAAGCAGGCCGGTTAGAATACCGGCCACAGGAAGCTTGGCCGAGCGGTTTAAGGCACCGGTCTTGAAAACCGGCGAGGATGTGAGTCCTCCTAGGGTTCGAATCCCTAAGCTTCCGCCACCTGGCGCTCACGCCGCAGCGCCATCCCCCCCGCAAAGTTCTGCAGCAAGCTTGTATGGTGTGGCATCACCCCATCTGCCGCATACTGTGCAGCAGCACGGAGACTGACTATGCAATACGAAGAACGGTTCACAGACCAGGAACTGGGCCAGATCATTGAAGAAGGCATGATTTACATGTGTGCCTGCCCGGCCCAGGTGGCCGAGGCCATGCGCAAGCTGCGCGAGTTGTACCGCTACCAGCAGCAATGCCTGGCCCAGCCAAGTAACAACGCCAGTGTGCACAGCACCATTGCCGCCAGCACCATCCAGGCCCACGCCACCTTACAGGACTGCCTGGATCAGGTGCTGGTGCTGGAGCAATGGGACAGGAACACGCTGAAAATGCCGCCCAACCTCAGAAAGCGCCAACTCTCGGAGATGCTGGCCGAAGACTGAGCCAGCGCAAGGGCGCAGTCTGCGCCCAGCCTCACTCGGGTGCGGTGCTTACATGGTTGGTCTGCGGAGGGATGGCATCTCGCACCGCCCAGCGCTGCGCCAACACGCCGCAGATGGCCAGCTGCAGCGGGTGGTAAATCATGATGGGGATCAGGATCAGGCCCAGCGCCGGATTGGCACCAAAGATCAGACGCGCCATGGGCACGCCCGAGGCCAGGGTTTTTTTCGAGCCGCAGAGCACAGCTGCAATGCGGTCTTCATCCGGCAAGCCCATCAGCCGGGAGGCGCGGCCGGTCAGCCACAGCACCACAAAAAACAGCAGGCTGCCAAACACCAGAGTCTGGAACAGCACGGTCCAGCCGTAGCTGTGCCACACGCCTTGCTGCACCGAATCGCTGAACGAGGTGTAGACCAGCATCAGGATGGTGAGCCGGTCCACAATCTGGATGCGGGCCTTGTGGCGCGCTGCCCAATGCCGCAGCAGCGGCCGCGAGGCCTGCCCGGCCACCAGCGGCAACACCACCCACAGCAGCAGGTTGACGACCACCGGCCCCACGTCAAAGGCCGTGCCCTCATGCCCCATGGCCCAGGCCATCCACAGCGGCGTCAGCACCACGCCCAGCAGGCTGGACAGTGTGGCGTTGAACAAGGCCACCGGCACATTGCCGCGCGCGGCGGCCGTCAGTGCGACGGAAGACGAAACGGTGGAAGGCAAGGCACAGAGGTAGAAAAACCCCAGCTGCAAATCGGGCGACATCCAGCCGTCGCTCACCTTGAGCAGGCCCAGGCCCAGCAGCGGGAACACCAGAAAGGTACTGAGTTGAATCAAGAGGTGCACGCGCCAGCGTGCAACGCCCTCGCGCAGAGCGGCCAGAGGTAGGCCCAGCCCGTTGAGAAAGAAGACCAGCGCAATACCCAGCTTGTTGAGCACATCCGGGTGCAAAAAGCCGCCCTGCGCTCCGGGCTCTGGCCAGGCAAAGGCCAGTGCCACCACCAGCACCATGCCGCGCATGAACCAGTCGAACTTGAAAGAGCTTGGGACTTTCGCTTTTTTGGGGGTTTGCATACCCCCAATGCTATTGCAAGCGGCACTGCGCCTTCAGCAGGCGCCGGCGCTGGCTGCTGGGAATATGCAGCAGCCAGCATTCGCCGTCGCGCGTCAGCAACTGGAAGCGCTGTGGCGGCTCCAGATCACGCCCTTGCAAGCGCTCGGCACGCCCGTCCAATTGCTGCCGGCGTTCCATCACCAGCTCGCTACTGTGGGTCAGATCGCTGTCGGCCAGTGACACGTTGGAAAAGCCACCCAGGGCCTGTACGGCTGCGCTCAGTTCCTCGCGCACCTCGGGGCCCGGGTTGGTCAGCAAGGCTGGCACGGCGGTCTGGGCCGGGGCCATCTGGCAGGCTGTCAGCAGCAGGGCCACGGCCAGCAAAGCCGGTTGGTGAAAGCGGGTCATGGGCGTGCTGGCTCCGTCAGGATACGCAGCTCTGGGCTGGCGGGATGCCGCAGGGCCACCGCAGTGCGTGCACCGGCTGCGCCAGCCAGTGCCTGCGCACGCGGGCCTGACGCGACAAGCGCAATGGGAGGACAGACGCCGTTTACCAGGTACTGCAAGGCGGTGCTCAGCATGGCCTCCGAGCTGTCACCCAGGGGGTGGGTGTAGTCGTCCGTTGCGTAGCAGGTCGGTGCAAAGCCATCCGTGTAGTCACCAAAGCCCATGTCATTCACGCCCTTGAACTGGATGGCGAAATAGGTGGTGCCGCAGTTGTCTTGCGGCACAAAACCATAGGACTTGCCGCGCGTGGTCGAACCCATCAAGTCCACGGTGACACCCACGCCGCGCAAGCTGTTGATCACCGATTCGCTGGCCGATGCCGTGGCCTGGGTCACCAATAGGGTGACGCGCGGCAGGTCCAGGTGCGGCAGGGCCTGTCCGTTGTAGCCCTGGGAGTAAAAGGGAAAACTGTAATTTTCGGCACTGCGTTTGTCGTTGTAGAGCAGGCGCTCGAACGTTTTTCCGCGCGTGGCGTTGGGGCCGGCAACCATGTAGGCGAGCTCGCTGGCGATGCTCAGCAAACCCCCGCCGTTGTAGCGCATGTCGATCACCAGCTCACGCACCTGGGCGCTCTGCAGTTGCGTGATGGCGGCCACCAGCTCGGCCTCGGAATTGGCGATATGGGTATCAAACAAAAAGTAGCCCACCGTCGCCGCACCGTTCTGAACGGTGTGCACGTTTTGAACCGTGGTGACCGGGTACTGTGATGGGCTCAGGCTGAGCGGCGCCGCATAGTTAAAGCCAAACAGATGCGCTTCACCGGCCGGGGCGTCCAAGGCCGCATCCAATTTATTCACCCCTGCCTGGCTGTTCTCATACAAAAAATCCAGGCCATCCAACGAGGTCAGGCTGTCGCCGCGCTTGATGCCGGCCAGGGCCGCAGCGGAACCCGGCGCCACTTTGGCCACCACCCAGGCGCGCGGCAAGCTATCCGACACATAGAGCCAGCGAATACCGGAGCCAGTGGCCAGCCCTGAGCTGGC
>JAYVNF010000524.1:0-2601 GCA_043758575.1 Rhodoferax sp. | reverse complement strand
ACCATATGCGCCCAGGCCGCCTTGGTGCAGTGCACCGCGCCCATCAGGTGCACGTCCAGCACCAGGCGGAAGTCGGCCAGCTCCATCTTGGCAAAGCTCTTGTCGCGCAGGATGCCGGCGTTGTTGACCACGATGTCGATGCGGCCCCAGGCATCCACCGCCTGCTGCACCATAGCCTGCACCGCCTCCCAGTCGGTCACCGATGCGCCGTTGGCCAGGGCCTCCCCACCAGCAGCACGGATCTCAGCCACCACCGCTTCGGCAGCGCTGAGCGAGCTGCCCGAACCATCACGGGCGCCGCCCAGATCGTTGACCAACACCCGCGCCCCACGTGCTGCCAGTGCCAGCGCATGCTGGCGGCCCAGGCCGCCGCCGGCACCCGTCACAATCGCCACACGTCCCTTGAAATCAAGCACCATTTCTGTCTCCCTCAAAATTGTTCAATGGAAATCACTTCTACCATCATCCACACCCCACCTCGGGATGCCGCCACGGTCATCATTCTCAGGGATGGCGCCCAGGGTCTGGAGGTGTTTCTGGTGAAACGCCATGGCCTCTCCGACGTGCTGGGCGGGGCCTATGTGTTTCCAGGCGGCAAGCTCGACGACAGCGACATGCAGTTGGCCGAAGCCGCGTACCTGGACCAGGCCAGCAGCGCCCTGCACGCGGCCCTGGCCGAACCGGGGTTGGAGCCAGCACGGGCACGCGGCCTGTTCGTGGCCGCCTTGCGCGAGGCCTTTGAAGAATGCGGCGTGCTGTTTGCCCAGCACGCCGGGCCCCACCACAGCCAGCAACTGGCCGAACAGATTCAAGCCGGGCGCAGCTTCAACCAGGTCCTGGCGGACCTGCAGCTGCGCTTGCAGACCCGCGCCGTACTGCCCTGGTCGCGCTGGGTCACACCCAAGATGCCCTCGGTCTCCAGCAAGCGCTTTGACACGCGCTTCTTTGTCGCCGCCCTGCCCTTGGACCAGGTGGCCCGCCACGACGATGTGGAGACCACCGAGAGCGTGTGGCTGCCACCGCGCCTGGCGCTGGAACAGTACTGGGCGCGGGACATCGAAATGGCGCCGCCGCAAATCATGACGCTGGCCCACCTCTCACGCTTTGCCGATGTGGCCAGCGTGCTGCAGGCGGCCCGCCAGAGCGCGCCGGCCCTGATCGCGCCCGAGCCCTTTGATGACCAGGGCGAGCGCGTGATCTGCTACCCCGGCGACCCGCGCCACAGTGTGGCAGAGGCGGCCATGCCCGGCCCCACGCGGCTGCGCCACCGCAACCGGCGCTTTGAGCCGGACCAGGGTTTTGCGGCGCTGTTCGCCTAACGAGCCGGCAAAGCTGTGCAGGCGCGCCATGCCCTGCAGACGTTGCGGCGTGGCATAGTCTGCTTGTGACTCCAACCCTGCTTACCTGATGCGGCCTGCAAACCCCACTTTGTGGACGGCGACGACTGTCGCCCTGCTGCTCGCCTTGGCCGGTTGTTCCAGCCCACCCACGCGCCCGGACGCCAAGGCATGGAGCGGTGCCGCATCTGCGGACGTAGCCGCACGCCTGAGCCAGGAGCAGGCCAGTGATGTCACGCTGCATGCCATCAGCCTGGTCGGCACGCCCTACCGTTTTGGGGGCAACACGCCGGAATCCGGCTTTGACTGCAGTGGCCTCATCGGCTATGTCTACCGCACCAGTGCCGGTGTGCTGGCGCCGCGCACCGTGGCCGCGCTGGTCGACTGGGGCCAGCCGATTGCGGCGCAGGCCCTGCGCAGTGGCGACCTGGTGGTGTTTACGCAGAACGGCGTCTCCAGCCACGCTGGCATTTACGTCGGCGAGGGGCGCTTTGTGCATGCCCCGTCCAAGGGCGGCGAGGTGCGGCTGGATGCGCTGGACGCCAGGTACTGGGCGCGCCAGCAGGTCAGCTACCGCCGGCCTTGAGCAAGGCCCTGGCCTGCCTTAGCCGAGGATGGCAATGGCGCTCACAAACACCACCTTCACCAGCAGCCAGGTAGCGACCACGATGGCCCAGGACTTCCAGGCCAGGCGCGGGGTGTTCAGGGCATTCTCGGCCAGGGTAAACACCACAGCGCCGGCCAGACCGAAGAGCAGGCCCACCGCCGCCTGTTGCAGCTTGAGTTGCCACCAGGGTTCGGTGCTTTCGGCCACCGGCACAAACACGTGCACCGCCAGGCCAAAAATCAGCCAGCGCGCCAGGTAGCCCCACCAGCGGGTCCAGCGGCCGGAGCCAACGGGCGGCCAATGCTCATTCTGCGGAGTGGTGGAGTGCATGGGATAGGTAGTGCGATGGCGGTTGCGACGGTGGTATGCACCGAATCTACCAAATTGCCATCACACTTTTGCAAAAACCCTTGCCCGCCAGCTTTGAATCAGTGGCAACATCACCAGCAGCGGCAGGGACAGGGCCAGCAGCAACAGGCTGGCAGACAGCGGGCGCATGGCAAACACGCTCCAGTCTCCGTTGGAGAGCTGCAGGGCGCCGCGCAGCGTGTCTTCCATCCTGGGTGCCAGCACAAAGCCCAGTAGCAGGGGCATGGGCGCCATGTCCAGCTTGTGCAACAGATAGCCCAGCAGACCGAAGGCGGCCACCAGCCAGAT
>JAYVNF010000523.1:0-2604 GCA_043758575.1 Rhodoferax sp. | reverse complement strand
TTCGGGCAGGGGGCCCGCCCCTTGGGCATGCGAGTTGAAATCGCAGTAAGGGCACTTCTTCAGACACCAAGGCAGGTGGATGTACAGGCTCAGCGGCGGCAGGGCCGCCAGCTGCAGGCTGCCCGGGCGCAGGTAGTGCTGGATGTCGTGCTGCGGCGCGGGCGCCTGGCCCTCACTGGCCGAGGCTATGGAGATGATGGACATGGGTTAGATGGGGCAGGCGCAGCCTGGGTTGGGAGCCCTTGTCGCAGCCAGCACTCGCGCATCAGCTGCACCATGGCAGCGGCCGCGCGGCCGCGGTGGCTGTTGGCGTTCTTCGCGTCCACCGGCAGCTGCGCAAAGGTCTGGCCAAAGGCGGGAATCCACATCACCGGATCAAAGCCAAAGCCGTTATCGCCCATGGGCTCCTGCGTCAGCACGCCCTCGGCCCGGCCCATGGCGATCAGCGGCTCCGGATCAAAGGGCGCGCGCACCGCCACCAAGGTGCTGACCAGGGCGGCGCGGCGGTTCTCCACGCCGCGCATCTGCTCCAGCAGCGCAATCACATTGTTGGCGTCGCTCTTGGCATAGCCGAAGCGGGTGGCGTAGTAGGCGGTGTCCACGCCAGGCTCGCCACCCAGGGCGTCCACGCACAGGCCGGCGTCATCGGCCAGGGCCGCAAGACCGGTGTGCTGCGCGGCATTGCGGGCCTTGGCCAGGGCGTTTTCGACAAAGGTCTTGTGTGGCTCGGGCGCCTCGGGCACGCCCAGCGCGCTTTGGGCGATCAGGGTGCAGCCCAGCGGACCGAACAGGGCTTGCAGCTCGGCCAGCTTGCCCGGGTTATTGGAGGCCAGAACGATTTTCATGGGAATGTTCATGTGCGCGGGTGCAAGACAGGTGGAAGGCGGGCGCAAGGTCGGTAGGGTGCACACCGGATGCGGCGCTTGCGCGGCATCCGCCAAAGTGTGCCTCAGCCCGCCAGTGCCTGCTGTTGCAAGGCCATCAGCTCGCCTATGCCTTTTTCGGCCAGGTCCAGCAGGGCCGTCATCTCGGCGCGGCTGAAGGCCACACCTTCGGCAGTGCCCTGCACCTCCACAAAATGGCCGGCACCGGTCATCACCACATTCATGTCGGTGTCGCAGGCCGCGTCTTCCACGTACTCCAGGTCCAACAGCGATGTGCCCTGGACTATGCCCACCGAGATCGCGGCGACCGTGGCGGTGATGGGGCTTTGTTTGATTTTGCCGGCGGCCAGCAGGCCGTTGACCGCATCCTGCGCCGCCACAAAGGCGCCGGTGATGGCGGCGGTGCGGGTGCCACCATCGGCCTGCAGCACATCGCAATCGAGCTGGATGGTACGCTCACCTAAGCGCTTCAAATCGAACACGGCACGCAGCGCGCGGCCTATGAGGCGCTGGATTTCCTGGGTGCGCCCGCTTTGCTTGCCGCGTGCGGCCTCGCGGTCATTGCGGCTGTGGGTGGCGCGCGGCAGCATGCCGTATTCGGCCGTGACCCAGCCCTCGCCGCTGCCACGCTTGTGCGGTGGCACTTTTTCTTCGACAGAGGCGGTGCACAGCACGCGGGTGGCGCCAAACTCGATCAGCACCGAGCCTTCGGCATGCATGGTGTAGCCACGGGTGATCTTGACCGGGCGCAGGGCATCGGCCGCACGCTGCTGGCTGCGCATAAAAACGGTCACTTGCGGGCCGCGGTGCGGCGGATGGCGGCGTTGATTTCGGCGATGGAGCGCTCAATCGCGGCGTCGTCCAGGTCGTCATCGGAGGGGTCGCGCGAGGCCGATTGCACGGTGGAGGCAAACACCTCGTTGTCCATGTTCTCGGTAGAAATGCTGCCGCGCGTGGACTCAAAGGCGTCCGGCGTTTCCCACTCCATGGCCACCACGGTGACGTTGTCGCTGCTGGCACCGGCCTTGAGCAGGGCGCGCTCGGTCAGTTCGGGTGCGGCCACGGAAACCGGATGTTGGCCCAGCTGGTAGACGATGTCCACGTCCGGCAGGCTGCCCCACAGGCCGTCCGAGCACAGCAGCACCTTGTCGCCCTGCTGCAGCGGCACCGGGCCGGTGATGTCAAAAATCGGCTTGGCCGGCGAACCCAGGCAGGTGTAGAGCACGTTGCGGTTGATGCCCTTGGGCAAGGTCGGCGGGTTGGCAGCGTCGCCACCGCGCTGCTCCAGGTAAGAGTGGTCGCGGGTGCGCGCCAGCAGTTCGCCATCGCGCACAAAGTACAGGCGCGAGTCGCCGCAGTGCACCCAGTGCGCCACGCCGCCCTGTATCACCGCCGCCACCAGGGTGGTGCGGGGCGTGTCGTTGAGCCCGCCGTCGGCGGCGTAGCGCAGGATTTGCCGGTGCGCCGCAATGATGGCGGTATGGAAAAAGCCCTTGACGTCCGGCAGCTCGGGCTTGGCTTCCTTTTGGTACAGGGCCGAAATGGTTTGCAGTGCCAGTTGCGCGGCCACTTCGCCCTCGGGGTGTCCGCCCATGCCATCGGCGAGCAAAAACAGGGCCGAGCTATTGGTATAGCAATAGCCCATGCGGTCCTCGTTCTTTTCGCGCCCACCCTTGCGGCTGATTTGAAAGACCGAGAACTTCATTTGGGCTTGGCTCCC
>JAYVNF010000522.1:0-2625 GCA_043758575.1 Rhodoferax sp. | reverse complement strand
CCCTGCGCGCAGCCCTGGTGGAGCTTGAAGCCGTCTGCCAGGGCAGCGCCAACCGCAGCGTGGACCTGAACCATTTGTCCGTGCTGGATCGCACCCTGATCAACCAGGTGCTGGGCGAGGGCGAGGTCAGCGCCATCGTCAAGGCCGAGTCCGACGGCCAGGTGGAACTGGTGGTGCAGGAGTCGGTGTTTGCCGGCGTCTGGCGCGTGATCCAGTCGGTGGGCGGCGTGGTGGTGTCGGACTTTCTGGAGCTGGGCGCCGTGCCCGAAATCCTCACCCTCACCGCGGCATCCGATGTCTGGGAAAGCGTGCCGCGCTGGACTGGCGAGCTGCCCCCCAATGTGCAAAACGCCCCTTCCCTCCTGGAGGAAATTGAAGACCAGTGGCGCACCTGGCGCGTGGGCCAGCCACCGCACGTGGTGAACCTGACGCTCTTGCCCATGTCCGATGAAGACATCGGTTTTCTGGACCACCACCTGGGCACCGGACGCGTGCTGATTCTCTCGCGCGGCTACGGCAACTGCCGCATCACCAACACCTGCACGCCGCACTGCTGGCGCGTGGTCTATTACAACTCGCAGGACCTGGTGATTCTGAACACCGTGGAAGTGACCGAGATCCCCGAAGTGGCCCTGGCCGCCCCGGAAGACCTGGACGACTCCTATGCGCGCCTGAAGGAAGTGCTGGAATGGGTGGAGCACGCATGATCTCCAGCAGCCCGCCGCGCTTTGAAGGCAGCTTTCTGGGCAATGGTGCCCAGCTGCCGGCCTCCACGCGCCTGGAATGCAAGATTTGCTGGTGGGTCTACGACCCCCAGCTGGGTGACCCGGTGTGGCAGATTGAGCCCGGCACCGCCTTCAACGACCTGCCGGCCCACTGGCGCTGCCCCGAGTGCGATGGTGACGCCGAGCAGTTCATGGTGCTGGTGGACAGCCCTTCATCTGACGCACCCTGACACGCCGTAAATCGCCATGGACCACGCCTCTGCCTCCTCCATTGCCAAGCGCGCTGTGCAGCAGCGCAGCGCGGCGCTGCGCGCCCTGTTTGACGAGATCAGCGTGGTGCGCATGCATGGTGTACCGATTCTGAATCCGGCGCTGCGGGTGGCGACGGTGGGGTTTGAATTGATGGGTCTGCCTGCGGCTTCTTCCGCTGCCGCCGCTGCGCCCGCCACGGCGCCAACCGCTATGGCAAGCACCAGCGCGGCCACCGCGCAGGCCATCGCCCCTGCCACCGATGCGCCGCTTAGCGCCGTCGGCATTCTCATCACACCGTGGTTCATGAACCTGGTGTGCTTCAGCCTGGCGCGCCAGGACCAGCCCGCGCTGGTCGGCAGCAGCCGCGCCCGGGTGGTGGGCACGCAAAGCTTTGATTTCATCGGCGCGCACGAAGAGCGCTTTGGCAACTACGCGGCCTGCTCGCTGTTTTCGCCCATGTTCGAATTCAAGGACCAGGCCACGGCCGTCGCTACCGCCGAGGCGGTGCTGGCGGAGCTGCGCAAACTGCCTGAGGTCGACACTGCCAATGCTTCTGCCCCCGCGACTGCATCTGCATCTGCTTCCAAGCCAGTAGCAGCCGCGCTCTCAGCGACGCTGCAAGCCGCAGCACTGGCTGCCTCGAATCCGGCCAGCGTGTCGGGTCGTCGTGGCTTTCTGCTCGGCCGACGCAGCGCCACACCCGGAGCCGCACCATGAGCCAGGCAACGACCGACGCATTGGCCGGCAAACTGCGCCTCTCACCAGGCCAGGCCCGACCGCACAACTTGCAAAGCAGCCGGCGCGACTGGGCCGCTCCGCTGACCCGCGGCATGGCCGCCGACGGCCTGGCCGCGCGCCTGGCCAGCATCTTCAGCCTGTGCGGCGAATCACACCGGCTGTGCGCGCAGATGGCCGTGGCCGCCGCGCGCGGCACGGTGCGTGGCGACACGGCCCAGGCCGCGCACACGCTGCAGCGTGAAACCCTGCAGGAACATGTGCGGCGCATCGCCCTGGATTGGCCCGGCCAACTGCTGGCTCCCACAGATGCAGATGCACAGGGACTGCGCCAGCAGGCGCAGTCCCTGTTGCAGCAATGCCCGCTATTCAGCATGCGCGGTGAGCCCGCCAGCACCAGCACGCCCACGGCACTCTCCGACCTGCCCCTGCTGCAAGACTGGCTGCACACCCAGCTGCTGGACATGGACGCCGCCACCTGGCTGGCCCGCTGGGAGCAGGACCCGGCAGCGTGGCTGCGCAGCTGGAGCGCCAGCACACCCTTGTGCGTGGCGCAGCTGCTGCAGCATGCCCGCCCCCTGCTGGACCAAGCCGGCCCGCAGTCGCCTTTCTTGCGCGTGCACAGCAGCGACACCGGCCTCTTGATGCTGGCCGATGACCTGCAGCGCGACCCCAGCTTCACCCGCCGCCCGCTGTGGCGTGGCCGCTGCGCCGAGACCGGTAGCTGGACGCGCCTCTGCCAGTCCCAACCCGAGCGCCTGAACACCGCCTGGCTGCGCCTGGGTGCGCGCCTGGCCGAGCTGGTTCGACTGGCTCTGCCCGATGCGCCAATGCGCTGCGGCGCGCACTGGCTGGCTATGGGCAGCCTGCCCACGGCGCCGCGCAGTGGCCTGGCCTGGATTGAAATGGCGCG
>JAYVNF010000521.1:0-2629 GCA_043758575.1 Rhodoferax sp. | reverse complement strand
CCAGGCGCGGGGTCAGGGACTTTTCAATCTCGGAAAAATCGCTGGGCGAGATGCCCATCATCGAGCGGCCATTGGTGTCAAAGCTGAGCGTGCAGACGATGGGCAGATTGGCAGCGGCGGCACCGGCCACAGCGGCTTCCACCTCTTCGCGCGAAGACATGGTTTCGATCCACAGCACATCGGCGCCACCGGCGGCCAGTGCCAGGGCTTGCTCGGCAAAAGCGGCCTGGGCCAGCTCCTTGGTCAAAGGGCCAATCGGCTCCATGATTTCGCCGGTGGGGCCCATGCTGCCGGCTACCACCACCGTGCGGCCGCTGCCATCGGCCACGCCACGTGCGATGCGGGCCGCAGCGCTATTGAGCTCGGCCATGCGGCCCTCGGCCTTGTGCAGTTTCAAGCGGTAGGTGGTGCCGCCAAAGCTGTTGGTCAGGATGATGTCGGCACCGGCATCGACAAAGCTCTGGTGCAGCTTGGCAATGCGCTCGGGGTGCTCGGTGTTCCACAGCTCGGGTGCATCGCCCGACATCAGACCCATGTCAAACAGATTGCTGCCGGTGGCGCCGTCGGCTAGCAGCCAGGGGCGGGTGGCGAGCAGTTCAGTGAAGCGGTTGGTGCTGGACATTTCTATATGGGCGCAGGCGCCGGATGGTCTAAGGGGAGGGGACGATTTTGCCTGAAGACTGCACGATCAATCGCCGCAACCAGGCAAGCCCCGCGTCCCGGTGCGCCCGTTCATGCCACACCATGCGGTAGCTGAAGTCGCACAGGCGACTGCTCAGCGGCCGCCAGGCCATGGCCGGATGCTCGGCCAGGGCCTGGGCGGCACGCCGCGGACACAGCATGATGCTGTCGCTGCCTTTGAGCAGCCAGGGTGCCGCCAGGAAGTAGGGAACCGTTGCGCGGCTATGGTGCAGCGCATGGCCCATGCGCGCCAGTGCATCGTCCACCAGCAACTGCTGGCCGTGCGGGTAGGTTGCGCTAAGCCGTGGATAGGGCGCCAGCTCGCGCGCCTGCAGCGCGGCGTCGGGCGCGCGACCCTGCAGCAGAGGGTGCTTCCTGGGCAACAGCACGGCATAGGTCTCACGGAACAGATCACGGGTGTGGAAGTCGCCCTGCAAAGGGTCGTCCGCGTACAGGGCCAGGTCTAGCGCGCCGCGTTCCAGATCGGCCAGTGTGCTGGCAGACCAGGGCTGCAAGTCCAGGCCGGCCTGTGGCGCTTGCAGGGCCATGCTTTGCAAAAGCCCTTGGACCACGGTGAGGCTGCCGTAGTCGGTGGTGGCGATGCGAAAGCGACGGGTGCTGCTGAGCGCATCAAAGGTTCTGGCATCGAACACGCGGGAGGCCAGGTCCAGCGCCTGCCGGGTGGCAGCAGTCAGTGCCTGCGCACCAGGTGTCAGCACATAGCCCTTGGAGGTGCGCACCAGCAGCGGGTCCGCCAGGGACTGGCGCAGCTTGGCCATCACGCGGCTGGCAGCCGGCTGGCTCAGGCCCAGGCGCTCGCCCATGCGGGTGATGCTGGCAGTGTCCAGCAAGGCATCGAGTGCGGTGAGCAGGTTCAGGTCCAGGGACTTGTCATTCGATTTTTGCATGGTGTACATGACTGTACATGCATTGCCTGAAATGGGTGCCACTGGCAGACTGCGGCCCTTTACCACTTGGAAAGAAAACCATGGCAACGATTTTGCACACCCCCTCTCATACGACCTCCCACCGTAGCTTGTACCGTACCCTGGCCTGTCTCGCTGCATGCTTTGCTGCCGCTACCGCACTGCCCGTGCATGCGCAGGGCATGACCGAGGCACAGGCGCGAGCAGCCATCGCGCCGCTGTATGCCACCTTCAGCCAGCCGGTGCAGGGCGATGTGCAGAGCCTGCTGGAGCAGGGCACCACGCCCGACTGGCAGTCCTGCACCGGCGACAGCGCCGGCGAATGCCGTGGCCGCGCTGCTTCCGTCAAGGTGTTCGAAGGCTTTGGCAAGGCACTGCCGGACATGAAGCACGTGATCAAGGAAGTGCTGGTCAGCGGCGACCGCGTGCTGGTGCGCGGCGAGATTACGGGTACGCCGGCTGGCGACTTCTTTGGCGTTGCGCACACCGGACGCAGCTTCAAGATCATGACGCTGGACCTGCAAACCATACGCGAGGGCAAGATTGCCAAGACCTACCACCCGGAAGACTGGGCCGCTGCGCTGGGGCAACTGCGTGCCAAGTGAGTCGAGCCCGCCCCTGCCGCAGAGCTTGCAGGCGCTGTATGCGGCGTCGGTGGCGCACCGCCTGAGCCATGGCTGCGAGGCCTACAGCTTTGAGGATGGTGCTGGCCTCTTTGCCCTGACTGTGCGCTTGCAGCCCCGGCGCGTGCTCGAACTGGGCACGGCACTGGGCTACACCGCAGCCATCTTTGCCAGCGCGGCGCCTGGCTGCAGCGTGGACACCATCGAGTCCGATGCCCTGCATGTACGCCTGGCGCGCGAGCAACTGATTGCTTTGCAATTGCACAGGGTCACTGTGCATTGCGCCCGCTTTGAGGCGGTGCTGCCCACGCTGCGTGCGGGCTATGACATGGCCTTCTTCGATGGCTACGCACCCACCGTGCCGCTGCTCAAGGGCGTGCAAGATGTGCTGGCCGTGGG
>JAYVNF010000520.1:0-2637 GCA_043758575.1 Rhodoferax sp. | reverse complement strand
CTGCCCAGCCATAGCGGGCGGTGCGCCGCCCACACCGCTTGCACCTCGGCAAAGCGCTGGTTCACCTTCTCGTCCAGGGGCATGAACAGGGGCCGACTGGCGTCGCCGCTTTTGAGCAGGGCCAGGCTGTGGTCAAACTGGTTCACCAGCTCGGCCACGGCCTGTGGCGAGTGGCCGGCCTGCGCCGTGCTGGCCAGGCGCCAGCTCTGCATGCGCATGCGCCCGGCCTCGTTCACCGCGGCGGCGCCGCCCTCGAGCTGCCAGGTCACCCACAGCGTCAGGCCAATTGCGGTCAGTGCCACGATCAGCAGCGCCGCGCCTATGGAGACCAGCTTGGTGGAGATGGTGTATTGGCGCAGCATGGGCCGAGGTTAACCGCTGCGCTGCAGCGCGCCTAGCGCTGCAGCGCAGCCGGGCCGACCAAGGGCTTGGGTCTATCGGTTAAACCGCTGCGCCGAAAAGGGCGCGAGGTCTATCACCGAGGGCCGGCCCGCCACCTGGTCGGCTACCACCATGCCGCTCAAACCACCCAGGGTCAAGCCTATATGCTGGTGGCCAAAGGCGTAGACCACACGCCCCGAGGCGCGTGCGCGGCCCAGCACCGGCAGGCCGTCGGGCAAGGTGGGCCTGAAGCCCAGCCAGGGGGCGGTGGGTGCGCCCAGCTGCGGCAAGGCGCGCTGCGCCGAAAAATGCAGCAGGTCCAGCAGACCCTGGTGCTTCTTCGGGCCCAGGCCGGCCAGCTCCACCGTGCCGGCCACGCGCAGCCCGCTGGCCATGGAGGTCATGTAGAAACCGCGCTCGGCCCAGCCCACCGGGCGCGAGATGAGCTGCGCAGTGCCCGGGTACATCAGGTGGTAGCCGCGCTCCGCTTCCAGCGGCACCGGGTCACCGCATTGCGCCGCCAGCGCCTTGGAGTGGGCTCCGGCGCACACGGCCACGTAGCCATGCTGGGCACTGCCCAGCGGTGTGCCCAGCACCACGCCTTCGGCCTGGGGCTGGAGGGTTTGCACCTGGCTGGCCCGCAGCTGCATGCCCTTTTCCACCAGCCAGCTTTGCAGCACCTGCAAAAAAGCCGCGGGGTCGCTCAGATGCCAGGAGCCTTCAAACAGCGCGCCGCGTTCAAACAGCGGCTGCAGTGCGGGCTCCAGCGCCTGCACCTCGGTCTTGCCCAGGATGCGGCTCTGCACGCCAAGCTGGCGGCGCAATGCCAGCGTGGGCCTGGAAGCCTCGTAGGTGGCGGCGCTGGAGTACAGGTACAGGCACTCGCGGGCACGCACAAAGCCTTGCAGACCGGCCTCAACCAGCATCTCGGTATAGCCCTGCTGGGCCCGCCCCAATAGCGTGGCCAAGGCCGTGGCCGAGCGGGTGTAACGCGCCTGGGTGGAGTGCTGCAAAAAGGCCAGCAACCAGGGTGCGAGCTGGGGCAGATAGCCCCAGCGCAAACGCAGCGGGCTGCTGGGCGACAACAGGTAGCGTGGCAGGTCGCGAAACACGGTGGGGTTGTTGACCGGAATGCAGGCGTAGTTGGCAAAGGTGCCGGCATTGCCAAAGGAGGCGCCGCCGGCGGCACCCGCCGGATCGTAGAGCGTGACCTGATGGCCGTCGCGCAGCAGCCAGTAGGCCGAGGACAAGCCGACAAAACCCGCACCAATGACTGCCACGTTCGCCATATTTCCGCCTTTTGCTACACGCTGACCAGCGCGCAGTATGCCGCTAGGAACGGCGCAGCCGGCGCAGAGAACCGCGCAGCTAGCGCAGCGAGCCGTGCATGGACACGTCCCACAGGCTGGGCTGGCGGGCCCGGCGCGAATGCTGCTCCTGGTAGCGGTTGGCGCTTTGCATCTGGTCGTGCAACAGCTGGATCAGATGTGCCTGTGACTTGGGCTGGTGGTAGAGGAAGCCCTGCATCACCCGGCAGCCGGCTTCGGCCAGGTAGCCGGCCTGCAGCTCGGTCTCCACCCCTTCGGCCACCAGGTTCAGGCCCAGACCCTGGGCAATGGCGACGATCGCCAGCACCACCGGGAACTGCACACCGTGGTCGCGTATTTCCATCACAAAGGAGCGGTCGATCTTGATGGTGTGGATCGGAAAGCGGTGCAAATACGAGAGCGAGGAGTAGCCCGTGCCAAAGTCGTCAATCGCCACGCTGACGCCGAGTTGGCAGAGCTTGTCGAGCTGCTCGATCGCCTTTTGCGGATTGCGGATGCAGATGTTCTCGGTGACTTCGACCTCGATCTGGTGCGGCGAGATGCGGTGGCGCAGCAGCGCGTCCTTGAGCTTGTCGAAAAAGTCACCCCGGTCCAGGTACTGCGGCGAAATATTGAGCGACAGGCGCAGCGGCTCACCACCCACCTCGTTCCAGGCCAGTAGGTCGGTACAGATGGCCTCCAGCATCCAGTCGCTGATGGGAATCATCAGGCCGCTCTCTTCGGCAAAGGGCAAGAATTCGCCGGCGCCCAGGAAGCCGCGCTGCGGGTGGTTCCAGCGCATCAGGGCCTCGGCACCCACCATCTTCTGCGTCGCCACATCGATCTGGGGCTGGTAGAACATCTCCAGCTCGTGGCGCTCCAGCGCCAGATGCAAATCATGTTCCAGCGCAATTTTCTGCAGCGAGGTGTCCATCACATTGGCATCGAA
>JAYVNF010000519.1:0-2638 GCA_043758575.1 Rhodoferax sp. | reverse complement strand
AGGCCGGCCTGCTGCTCCTGGTGCACGGCGAAGTCACCTCGCCCGATATTGATCTTTTTGACCGCGAAGCGGTGTTCATAGACACCCAGCTGATTCCGATGCGGCGGGACTTTCCCGAGCTGAAAATTGTGTTCGAGCACATCACCAGCAAGGAAGCCGCGCAATATGTGCAAGAGGCCGATGGCTTCACTGCCGCTACGCTGACAGCCCACCACCTGCTGTACAACCGCAACGCGATTTTTACTGGTGGCATACGCCCGCACTACTACTGCCTGCCGGTGCTCAAGCGCGAGACGCATCGCCAGGCCCTGGTGCAGGCCGCCACCAGCGGCAGCCCCAAATTCTTCCTGGGCACCGACAGCGCGCCGCACCCGGCCTACCTGAAGGAACATGCCAGCGGTTGCGCCGGTTGCTACACCGCGCACGCCGCCATGGAGCTGTATGCCCAGGCCTTTGACGGCGCCGGTGCGCTGGACAAGCTCGAAGGCTTTGCCAGTTTTTTTGGCGCCGACTTCTACGGCCTGCCGCGCAACAGCGGCAGCATCACCTTGCAGCGTGAAAGCTGGACCGCGCCCGAGAGCTTTGCTTTTGGTGAGGCCCAACTCAAGCCCCTGGCCGCTGGCGAGCCCTTGGCGTGGCGCATGGTTTAGAGGCGATTGACTGGGACGCGCCCTGGCTGTCGGTCTGGCGCGATCCCGGTGAAGCCATTGCGCAGCAGGTGGCAAGCGGCCTGACGGTGGCCCAAGCACTGAATGCCACGCAGCGCTCACCCAAACGCTTCATTCCCCAGTGCGAGCTGCCGGCTGGCGTGGCCTATGAAGCGCATATTTATGCCGCCGGCTGCGTGCCCACGCGCGACGGCCTGCACGACTTTTTCAACGGCCTGGCCTGGCTGCACTTTCCGCGCACCAAGGTCCGCCTCAACGCACTGCAGGCCGCGCAGATTGCCAGCAGCGGCATCCAGCCGGTGCGCGGGCCGGCCCGTGACGCGCTGACCGTGTTCGATGAAAACGCCGCCCTGTTGCAGGCCCCTGATGCGCTGTGGAATGCGCTGGCCGCCAAGGACTGGCAGCGTTTGTTTGTCACCCTGCGCCCCTTGTGGGCCGAAGCCAACCTGATTCTGTTTGGCCATGCCCTGACCGAAAAACTGGTGGCACCGCGCAAGCCCATCACCGCCCATGTCTACCGGGTGCGCACCAGCAGCCACGCGCTGGCCGATATAGATGCCTGGCTGGCGGCCGAGCTCAGTGCCGAGCAGCTGGCCACCAAGCCCTTCGCCCATTTACCGGTGCTCGGTGTGCCGCTGTGGTGGGCGGCGAATGAGGATGCGTCCTTTTATGCCGATAGCAGCGTCTTTCGCGCACCGCGCCAAAGCCCGTACTTTCCTTATGCACATGCGCGCTTTGCTTGAATACGGTCTCGCAGGCCCTACCATCTGTGCTGACGCGTGTGCAGCGCGCGGAATTTTGAGGAAACCATGAAACGCATCTTTCTTTTTGTCCTGACCAATGTGCTGGTTGTTGCCGTGCTGGGTGTTGTGGCCAGCCTGCTGGGCGTGAACCGCTACCTGACGGCCAACGGCCTGAACCTGGGCGCGCTCCTGGGCTTTGCCCTGGTCATGGGTTTTGGCGGCGCGATTATTTCGCTCTTGATCAGCAAGCCCATGGCCAAGTGGACGTCTGGTGTGCAGGTGATTGAGCAGCCGCGCAATGCCGACGAGGCCTGGATTGTGGAGACCGTGCGCAAGCTGGCCGACAAGGCCGGCATTGCCATGCCCGAGGTCGGTATTTTTGAAGGTGCGCCGAATGCCTTTGCCACCGGCGCCTTCAAGAATTCGGCCCTGGTGGCAGTATCCACCGGCTTGCTGCAAGGCATGACGCGCGAAGAGATCGAGGCCGTCATAGGCCATGAGATCGCCCACGTGGTCAATGGCGACATGGTCACCATGACGCTGATCCAGGGCGTGATGAACACCTTTGTGGTGTTTCTCAGCCGTGTCATCGGCTATGCGGTGGACAGCTTTTTGCGCAAAGGCGATGAGCGCAGCAGCGGTCCCGGCATCGGCTACATGATCAGCACCTTTGTGCTGGACATCGTGCTGGGTTTTGCCGCGGCCATGGTGGTGGCCTGGTTCTCGCGCCAACGCGAGTTCCGTGCCGACGCGGGTTCTGCCCAGCTCTTGGGCCGCAAGCAGCCCATGGTGAACGCGCTGGCGCGATTGGGCGGTATGACCCCGGGTGAGCTGCCCAAGTCGGTGGCGGCGATGGGCATTGCGGGTGGGATTGGTCAGCTCTTCAGTACCCATCCGCCGATTGAAGAGCGCATTGCGGCTTTGCAGAACGCAGTTTGATTGTTGGGAAGCAATGAGTGTTGCCTCGGCTGCTTACACCTAGCTAGTTGTTGTTGAAGCTTTTGGGGGCATTGCTGAAGTTGCTGGGCTTGGGGCGTCGGACGGCGCAGCTTGCGCTCTCCGGCCCTGCTCGCGGGCGTCTGCGTTTGGTGCGCCAGGATCCACTTGTTAACACCAGTGTTGGAGCACTACCTCTGTGGCAACCGCGAATGGGGGCCTGCGATCGCAAGCCGCACCGCCCGACTTGAGTGGCAATGGCTCAAGGTTAAAAATGCACAAGCCACAAGC
>JAYVNF010000518.1:0-8298 GCA_043758575.1 Rhodoferax sp. | reverse complement strand
GGCCTTTGAACCACCGCATTTTTCCTGGTCACAGGCGGCGGCGGGCGCGGGCCAGCCTTCGCCAGCCACCGTGGGCGGCATGCTGGCCGCCGGCTTGGCCGGGCCGGCCCGTGCCAGTGTGGGCGGCGTGCGCGACTATGTGCTGGGCATCAAACTCATCAACGGCCTGGGCCAGCAGCTCAGCTTTGGTGGTCAGGTCATGAAAAACGTGGCCGGCTACGACGTCTCGCGCCTGATGGTGGGCGCACGCGGAACACTGGGCCTGCTCACCGAAGTCTCGCTCAAGGTGCTGCCCCGCGCCCCTGCCGAAGCCACGCTGTGCTTTGCGCTGGACCAGGCCGAGGCACTGGAACAGCTGCACCGTTGGGGCGGACAGCCCTTGCCGCTGAACGCCAGTTGCTGGGTCAATGATGCCCCCAACCCAGGCTACGCCTGGCCCCCTGAGGGGGTGCGGCCACCCTTGGGGCGGCCCGGCGAGCGGCCGGATGCCCCCAACCTGGGCAGCTCCCATCCGCGCCTGTTTGTGCGCCTGCGCGGTGCCGTCGCAGCGGTGGAGGCGGCTTGCCACAAGATGCTGGCCGAAGTGACGGGCGAACGCCTGGACAATGGCCAGGTCAGCGCCGACTGGGACCTGTGCCGCGACCAGCAACTGCCTTTTTTCACCAACCGCCCCAGCGCCGACGCCGTGCTGTGGCGCCTGAGCCTGCCGCAAACCGCGCCGGTGCTGCAGCTGCCTACAGAGACCCTGGTGGAGTGGCATGGCGGACTGCGCTGGCTCTGGGCGCCGGCCAGTGCGGCCAGCGAATTGCAGGCGCTGGCCGGTGCGGCCGGCGGCAGTGCCTCCGCTTTTGTGGCGGGTCAGCCTACACCTGCCGCCTTGGCCAACACCTTGGCGCCAGCGGACGCCGCCCTGGTCGCCATCAGCCAGCGCCTCAAAGCCAGTTTTGATCCGCAGGGGATCTTCAACCCCGGACTCACTTCCGATGCAAACCAATCTCGCGCCTGAATACCAGGGCATGCCCGATGGCCTGGCCGCCGAGGCGATTCTGCGCAAATGCGTGCACTGTGGCTTCTGCACCGCCACCTGCCCCACGTACCAGCTGCTGGGCGATGAGCTGGACGGACCGCGTGGCCGCATCTACCTGATGAAGCAGGTGCTGGAGGGGGCCGAGCCCACGCGCGCCACCCAGCTGCACCTGGACCGCTGCCTGACCTGCCGCAACTGCCAGAGCACCTGCCCCAGCGGTGTCGATTACGGCCACCTGGTGGACATAGGCCGCAAGCTGGTGGATGCCAAGGTGGCACGCCCCCTGGGCGAGCAGGCCCTGCGCTGGGCCCTGAAGGAAGGCCTGCCTTCGCCGCTGTTTGCCCCGGCCATGCGCCTGGGCCAGCTGCTGCGCCCCCTGCTCCCCACCAGCCTGCAGAACAAGGTGCCAGCCCAACAGAACGCCGGCACTTGGCCCGGGCGCAGCCATGCCCGCAAGGTCCTGTTATTGGCCGGTTGCGCCCAGCCCAGCATGGCACCGAACATTGACACGGCCACCGCCCGCGTGCTCGATGCCGCCGGCATTCAGTGCCTGGTAGTGCCCAAGTCAGGCTGCTGTGGCGCGGTCAAGTTCCACCTGAATGACCAGGACGGTGGCAAGGCCCAGATGCGCGCCAACATCGATGCCTGGTGGGCGCTGATTGCGCCGGGCTCGGACAGTGGCGTGGAGGCCCTGGTCATGAACGCCTCCGGCTGCGGTGTCACGCTGAAAGACTACGGCCACATCCTGCAAGACGAACCGGCCTATGCGGCCAAGGCCGCGCGCGTGAGCGCACTCACCCGCGATCTGAGCGAGCTGCTGCCCGAGCTGGTGCCAGTCCTGCGCGGCCAGCTGCAGGACGCGCCGCGTGCCAGTCTGGTGTTTCATCCGCCGTGCACCCTGCAGCACGGGCAGCAGTTGCGCGGTGGGGTGGAGCAGCATCTGGCCGAGCTCGGTTTTGCCGTGCGCCTGGCCAGCAGCGAGTCGCACCTGTGCTGCGGCTCGGCCGGCACCTACTCGGTGCTCAACCCGCAGCTCGCCTACCAGCTGCGCGACCGCAAGCTGCAGAATTTGCAGCCAGCGCCGTCGGAGACCATCATCAGCGCCAATATCGGCTGCATCACGCACCTGCAAAGCGGCACCGCCACGCCGGTGCGCCACTGGGTCGAGGTGCTGGACATGGCCCTGGCCACCCGCCGATCCGCTGGCTGATCGACTGCCGCTTCGATTGGGTGCAGCCGAACATCCGGAGGCCGGATGTGCACTGGGGCGAGAAAAAGGCAAAAAAAGTAGCCTTTGTTACACAATTCGGCTGAACTTACGGGTCTCTTAAGGACTTTGTAATCGCTTTTGCGTAAGTTGCATCTTGGCGTTTGCTATCCTGAGGGCACACCAGCGGAGTCCCCCGGCATGCGTGCCACCACTACATGATGAAACCTGCTTCAGAACAGACATCGGCCAAGCAAGGCCTGGAGAAAACATCTCTCGAGATGCTGACCGGGGACACGCTTGTCTATCTGGTGCTGGCGCTGCTGGTCTGGGGCACCTGGCGCATCAGCCAGCTGGGCTTGTTCACGCCGGGTGACGACACCGGCTACTGGCTGGGCGTAACCGGCGCCGTCATGATGCTGATTCTGCTGAGCTACCCGCTGCGCAAGCACCTGCGCTTTGCCTACGGCTGGGGCAACATCAAGGGCTGGTTCTGGATGCACATCGTGCTGGGCATTCTCGGACCGCTGTTCATCCTGCTGCATTCGAATTTCCAGACCAACTCCCTGAATGCCGCAGTGGCGCTGTACAGCATGTTGCTGGTCGCCGGCAGCGGTGTGGCCGGGCGCTTCATCTTCCAACGCGTGAACCGGGGCCTGCATGGGGAGCAAACCAGCTTGCAGGAGCTGCTGCGTCGCGCCGGCCTGGACCGCGAAGACGCGCGCTCGCGCCTGGCCTTTGCGCCCGAGGTCGAGCAGCGCCTCAAAGACTTTGAACAAAAAGAGCTGCAACCCCGCCAGGGCCTGCTGCACCTGGCGCGTGCCGTGGTCTGGCTGCCGCTGCTGCAGCTCGCCACCTACCGCCGCTGCGTGGACGAGCTGGAAACCCTGCTGGTCAAGATGGCAGCCAGCCAGCGTTGGAGCCAGGACGACCTGAAACGCCGGCGCAAAGGGGCGCGCAAAATGGTCGGCCGCTACCTGGAGTCGATTGTCCGGGTGGCCCAGTTCTCGGCCTATTCCTTTCTGTTTTCGCTCTGGCACGTGGCGCACATCCCGTTTGTGTACGTGCTGATACTGACCACCCTGGTGCACGTGTACGCGGTACACGCGTACTAGGCGCGCAGAACCGATCGCCAGCATGCGCTCCCTCACCCTGCATAGACCCTGGCTGTGGCGCCTGCTGTGCCTGGCCTGCTGGCTGGGCATGGGCCTGGTGCAAAGCGCGCCTGCGCTGGCCCAGGGTATTGAGTCCATCATGGCGCCGGGCAAGCTGTCGCAGGCGCATGCCAAATACGAGGACGACTGCAAGCAGTGCCACGTCAAGCTGGACCGCAAGGCGCAGGACGGCTTGTGCATGGACTGCCACAAGCCGGTAGGTGCCGATGTGCGTGGCAAGACCGGTTTCCACGGCCACCTGGACCAGCCGGTGGTGTGCAAGAGCTGCCACACCGAGCACAAGGGGCGTGACCTCAAAAGCACCGAATTCGACCAGAAGAAGTTCGACCACAGCAAGACCGATTACGCGCTGCACGGCAAGCATGAAAAAGTGGCCTGCGACAAATGCCATGTGGCCGGCAAGAAATACCGCGACGCCGCCCAGGACTGCAACAGCTGCCACAAAAAGGACGACAAGCACAAAGGCTCTTTGGGCCCCAAGTGCGCCGAATGCCATACCGAGTCCGACTGGAAAGAGGCCAAGTTTGACCACGAGACCACCAAGTTCCCGCTCACCGGCAAGCACACCGACGTCAAATGCACCGACTGCCACAAGGACAATGTCTACAAGGACACGCCCAAGAACTGCTACGCCTGCCACCGCAAAATCGATGACCAGAAGGGCCACAAGGGCCTGTACGGCGAGAAGTGCGAAAGCTGCCACGGTACCAAGGCCTGGAAGCCGTCCAGCTTCAACCACGACAACGACACCAAGTACACCTTGCGCGGCAAGCACCGTAGCACCACTTGCAAGGAGTGCCATAGCGGCAATCTGTACAAGGACAAACTGAGCCAGGAGTGCAACGCCTGCCACAAGAAGGACGACAAGCACAAGGAGTCGCTGGGCACCAACTGCGCCGCCTGCCACACCGAGAAGAACTGGAAAGAGGTGGCCAAGTTTGACCACGAAAAAACCCAGTTCCCGCTGCTGGGTAAACACGCCAAGGTGGAGTGCAAGGACTGCCACAAGAGCACCATGTACAAAGAGGCGCCCAAGGAGTGCATAGGCTGCCACCTGAAGGATGACAAGCACAAGGCCAACCTGGGGCGCGAGTGCGGCGACTGCCACAACGCCCAGGACTGGAAGAACACGGAAGGCCGCTTCAAGCACGACCGCACCAAGTTCCAGCTGCGCAACGCCCATGCCGCGCCCAGCGTGAAATGCACGGCCTGCCACAAGGACCAGGCGAGTTTCCGCAACACGCCACTGGCCTGTCTGGCCTGCCACAAAAAGGACGACAAACACGAAACCCAGCTGGGCGAGAAGTGCGAGTCCTGCCACAACGACAAGGCCTGGAAGGGCACCAGCTTCAACCATGGCAAATCGCGCTTCCCGCTGACCGGGCGCCACATCGTGGCCGAGTGCAAGACCTGCCACACCACATTCCGTTACAAAGATGCGCCGCGCGACTGCTATTCCTGCCATAAAAAGGAAGATAAACACAAGCAGGTATTTGGCGTGAATTGCGAGTCCTGCCACAGCACGCGGGCCTGGACGACCTGGTCGTTTGACCACGACACGCGTACCAAGTACCGCCTGGAGAGTTCGCACGCCAAGGTGGCTTGTGCGGCCTGCCACAAGCAGGTGGCGCCGGCCGGCAAGGATGCCGCTGCGGTGGGCACGACCTGTGTGGCCTGCCACCGTTCGGACGATGTGCACAGCGGCGGCTTCGGGCCGCGCTGCGAGCAGTGCCACCAGGTCGAGAGCTGGAAAAAAGTGAAGAGTCGCGTGGGACAGGGAGTCGATAAATGACAAAAAAATGCATGCAAGCAAAAGGGGACGTTCCATGGGCAAGCTGAAGCATTGGTTGGCGCACCTGCGCGCTCCCCGCGGGCTGCAAAGCCTGCTTGGCCTGGCTGGCCTGGCGGTCTTGCTGGTCTGTGTGTTCCTGCAGTTCGGCTCGCTGCCGCTGGCGCAGGCCCAGACCCAAACCACCGACTTTGACCACGCCAGCACCGGCTTCGTGCTCACCGCCCAGCACCAGAACGCGCGCTGCGAAACCTGCCACGTCAAGGGCGTGTTCAAGGGCACGCCCAAGGATTGCGCCTCCTGCCATGGCTGGAACAATCCGCGTGCCGCCACGGTCATGCCGAGCAACCACATTCCCACCGGCAACCTCAGCTGCGAGATCTGCCACAACGCCAACCAGTCGCAGTTTGGCGACGCCATCCGCACCTTCAGCCACGCCATGGTGCCGGGAGTGAGTTGCCTGGCCTGCCACAGCTCCAACAATCCGCATCCCGGTGTGCTTACCAACCCGAGCAACCCCACCCACCTGGCGATTCTGAACAGCGGCACCTCCTGCGCCAACTGCCACAGCACCCTGCAGTTCACCGGCCCCAAGATGCCGACCAACCACATTCCCACCGCCGCTGTGGCCTGCTCCTCCTGCCACACCAGCACCGACTACGCGCAGATGCCCAGCATGCGCGCCATCCACGCCTTTGCGCCCTCGGCCAATGCCAATTGCCAGCAGTGCCACAGCAGCGCCGCCGCTGCCATCTACCGCGGGCTGGTGCCGGCCCTGGTGTCGCCACCGGCCAACCACATCAGCATGAATGGACAGAGTTGCGAGGCCTGCCACGTCGGTGCCGGCAGCAGCGTGCAGCTGCCTGTGCAGGATGGTGCCCACTTCGCCAATTCCCAGTTCAACCATGGCAGTGTTCGCAGCGGCTGTGCCAGCTGCCACGGCCCCACGGTGGACATCAGCCAGTTCTTTGGCATAGGCGCCATGGTGCTGATGCCGCCTTCCAACGGCCCGGGCCCCAATTCCCACATCCCTGGCTTCACCACCTGTGAGACCTGCCACGCCGCCAACACCCCTGCGGGCCTGGTGTCGGTGAACGTGCCGCGCAGCGTGCCGGGCAGCGGCTTCATGGTGCCAGCCCCGACGGCCAGCATGATCCACGCCGGCGTCAGCGGCAACTGCGCCAGCTGCCACGAGTCGCCCAATATCTGGCTCGGCATGAACCAGTACACCAGCAGCAAGACGGCGCCCTATAACGGCTTCCAGACCCGTCCTTTGCTGGGCGGTGGCACCTACTATGTGGACGACGCGGCCCACCCCTTGAGTGGTGACTGTTCCAACTGCCACAGCGTGGGCGCCGCTTTTGTGGCCACCGCTGTGCCCGGTAACCACATTCCCTACGCCACCGGCGCGGCCTGTGCCAACTGCCACAAGTCCGGCAACTTTTCCAATATGCCGGCGCTGGCCGACATCCATGCCAACCTGCAGTCCATTTCCAGCAACTGCCAGCAATGCCACAGCGCGGCCAACGCGGCGCGCTACGCCCTGGCCACCATGACCATCGTGTCGCAACCCACCGGGCATATTGCCGATGTGGCCAACGTCGGCTGCGAAGGCTGCCACGTGGGCGCGGGCTCCAGCATGGCCTCCACACCGGTGCCCAATGGTGCGCAGTTCGGCAACTCGGCCTTCAGCCACAGCGGCATTGCCTCGGGCTGCGTCAGCTGCCACGGCTCCAACATCAGTGCCAACAGTTTTTATGGTGTCAGCCGCATCGTGGTGATGCCGTCCTCCTTCGCACCGGGCGCCTCCTCCCACCTGCCCACCACCAGCACCTGTGAGAGCTGCCACACCGTCACGCCCGCCGGCCTGACACCCGGCGTGGCCGCCAGCACGGCCGCCGGCAGCACCGGCTTTGCCACGCTCTACACCCCGACTGCCGCACAGATTCATGCCGGCGCGCGCGGCAATTGCGCCTCCTGCCATGACAGCGGCTATGTCTGGCTGGGCATGGGCAGTTACCCCATCACCACCAGCGCGCCGTTCAAGGGCTTCCAGACCCGGCCCCAGCTGGCCAGCAGCGGTACCTTCTTTGTGCAAGACCCGGCCCACCCCATCACCGGGGACTGCGCCAACTGCCACGGCAGCCAGATTGACTTCAACGTCAGCGTGCCACCGGCCAACCATATTCCGGTAGGCGCCACGGCCTGCGCGGCCTGCCACAAGAGCAGCGACTACTCCATCACGCCCACGGTGTCGGATATCCATGGGCAGGGCATCAGCGCGACCTGTTCGGATTGCCACAGCCAGGCCAATGCCGCACGCTACAACACCATGGCCTCGATGCGCCCGCCATTGGTGGCACCACCTGCCAACCACATTGCCCAGGGCGGCCAGGGTTGCGACAGCTGCCACGTCGGTGCCGGCTCCAGCATCACGGCACTGCCGGTGCAGGATGGCGCGCGCTTCAGCGGTTCGCTGTTCAGCCACAGCGGCATCAGCAGCGGCTGCGCCAGCTGCCACGGCGCCAGCGTCACGGCATCGAGCTTTTACGGCATCCTGCCCAAGACCATTTCCAGCCTCTCGCCCATGCACGTGCCAGTAGCGGCTGGCGCCCTTTGCGAAACCTGCCACACCGGCAGTGTGCCCAGCATGCTGGTGCCCGCCGCGGGCATGACGACGTTTGCTGGAGGCCGCTTCACGCACGCCGGCATTACGTCGGGTTGCGACAGCTGCCACGGCCCCGGCGTGGGCAGCAGCAGCTTTTACGGTGTCAGCCAGATCGTGATGCCCGCCACCAGCCCGGCCGGCGCCAGCGCCCACCTGCCCACTTCCACCACCTGTGAGAACTGCCACGCTGGCAGCACGCCCTCCGGTCTGATTGCGGCGGTGGCGCCCAGCCCGGCGCCTGGCAGCGGCTTCCGTGTCAGCCCACCGGCATCGTCGGCCATCCATGCCGGTGTGACGGGCAGCTGCAGCAGCTGCCACGACACCGGCATGGTCTGGATGAGCATGGGCCAGTACCCCATCACCACCACGGCACCGTTCAAGGGCTTCCAGACCCGGCCGCAGACCAGCGCAGGCACCTTTTATGTGGCCGAC
>JAYVNF010000517.1:0-2643 GCA_043758575.1 Rhodoferax sp. | reverse complement strand
CAACACCGGCCCCACCCACCAGGGCGGAAGCGGAAAAGGGCAGGGCCAACAAAGTGGCCAGTGCCAGCGGGGCGGCGCGGTGGAGCTGTATGTTCACGGGTCTTACCAAAGGTTTCTACGGCGACGCACGATGGTGCCCATCAGGCCTATGCCCAGCAGGAGCATGCCGCCCTGCGTGGGTTCGGGCACCGGGGTGATGGAAGCAAAGCCGGTCAGACTGGCCGCACTCTTGCCCGATAGCGTGAAGCTGCTCACCAGGCGCATGTAGTTCCAGGTCTGCCCGGTGGGGCCGCTGGGGTTGCTGGCCGTGTACAGGCCGTAGGTGCTGGAGCCAAGCGCATTGGCGGCCTGGCCCACATCAACACCGGCGTTGACAAAGCTTGTGCCATTGTCGGCCGACAGCTCAAAGCGCTGCACGCCGCTGGCGTTCAAGGGGGTGATGCTGGCGCCGCCCACATTGCCGCTGCGGCTGGTGAGGCCACCAGAGACATCGGCATAGGTGCTGTTGGCGCCGCTCACGGTGGGGGCAATGGCCTCCCCGAAAGTGAAGGTGTAGGTCTGCGTCAGGCTGTTGTTGTTGATGGCCGAGACCGCGTAGATCAGGTCCGGGTCGCCATGGCCTGCGGCGTTTTGCAGCTTCACGGCCGACTGCCAGGGGTTGGCCGGGTTGGTGATGGTGGTGGGCGTAGTGCCGTCTAGGGCCTGCGCGCTGTGCCAGTTCCAGGCGCCCGCAGCGCCGCCGCTGCCGGCCGTCCACTGCCAGTAGTCCGGGTGGCTGCCGGTTTGCGCGGCGCTGACAAAGGCGCCGTTCTGGTAGTAGCCGGTGGTGCCTGCACCCTGCACCATGGAGAAGTTGTTTTGCGCATCCGTCACGACCAGGCCGGACAGGTCTTCGCTCCAGACCGAGCCGTCGGACTGGGACACGCTCATGGACGCGCTCACATTGGCGGCGCTGGCAGTGGCTGCCAGCAGGGTCAGCGCAACGGCCAGAGCACAAGCATTTTTTTTCAGCATGGTGAAAATCCCTTGGTGGTGGGGACCGCTGTGCGATCCACTGCATCTACGATAAGGTTTCAACTTGACATCCGCACCACCACAATGGTGCGGATCTCTAGTCCGAACGGACGCAAATAAGTGAAAGCTGTAACCGCTCAGGCGCTTGCCAGTCCCTGGCCGCTTTTGTGGTTCTTGCGGCGCAAGGCAGCGCCCACCAAGCCCAGGCCGGCCAGCATTAGCGCCAGCGACTCGGGCTCGGGCACGGCCGCCACCTGCAGGCCAAAGCCCTGTGCCATGGCCTGGTAGCCCAGGTAGCTGCCGTCGTTGAAGGCGTACTTGGCCAAGGGGCTGGGCGGTGCCACCGGGGCCACGCCAGAAAAGCTGTCGGTGCTCTGCACCTCCAGCGCCACCCAGTAGTTGCCGGCGGCCACTGCCTGGTTCAGGTTGCTCACACCGTTCCAACCCGAGGTGCCGGAGGCTGAACCAAAGCTGGCGCTCCAGCTGTTGAGCAGCGTGCCCGGCAGGTGGGTGGCGGAGTCGCTGTACAGCGCGATGGAAAACGTGCCGCCCGCACCCATGTCATTGACATAGGCGTTGATGGACTGAATCTGCGCTGCCTGCGCAAAGCTGATTTCGCCGGCCAGCCAGTTGCTGCCGTCCAGCACCAGTGCCATGTCCAGGCTGGGGGGTGTGCCGGTGTCTATGGTGGAGGCCTGGGCTTGCGTGGCTGCGGCGCCGAGAAGCAGCAGGGCGATGGCCGCATAGCTTGTGGTGAGGTTCATGGTCGTGTAGTCCTGAAGCGAATCAATGGGCCAGAACAATCGACTTCACCAGTTGCGTCGGGCCAAAGGTTTCGCTGAAACCGTAGGCGTCGATCTGCACCTTGCCGCTTTGGAAGATGCGCACATTGGCGTAGGCATAGGCGCGGTCCGTGGGCGCATTCTTGGCGTCTACCACGGCGGCATCAAAGGGCGATCCACCCGAACCCACCAGCACCTGCCAGGCGCTGCCGCCGGTGGCCAGGCGCGGCTGCTGCGCGTTGAAGATGTGCTCATGGCCGGAGAAGTAGGTGGCGCCGTATTGCTCGATCAGGTCCCACAGCTTGCCCTGGTTGGCCGGGTTCACATCCAGGCCGCCCTTTTTGGTGATGGGCACATCCTTGGGCGGTGTGCCGCTGGCATCGTTATAAAAGTAGGTGTAAGCCGGCTTGTGGCCGAACACAAAGAAGTGGGTGGCGCCGCGCGTCTTGGCCGCTTCCAGATCGGCTGCCAGCCAGTTCACCGGGGCGTGCGAATCATTGCCCACCGGGTCGGTGTTGATCACGGCGAAGTGGTTGCCGCGGAAGTCAAAGCTGTAGGACAGCTGGTTCTGGTTGGTGTTGATGAAGTCGGTGCCGTTCACGCCATTGGCGTCCGTGGCCGTGCCGCCCACTACGGGATGGTTGGTGGCATCGTAGTAGTCGGGGTAGGCGCCCAGCAGGTTCTTGAAACGCTCGGAGTCCACAATCAGATCGCCCATGTTGGCGCGCCAGGCGTTCTCGTTCACCTCGTAGGCGTTCTTGCCGGCGATGCAACTGACATCTACGGCGCTGCTGCACTGCACCTCGTGGTTGCCGGGCACCGGGAACACATAGGTGCCGGTTTCCAT
>JAYVNF010000516.1:0-8325 GCA_043758575.1 Rhodoferax sp. | reverse complement strand
TTGCGTGTTGAATCCTGTTTCCGGAATTCAAATCACTTGTTTCAAGGATTCTTATGGACCAGCCGATTCACCGTTTCGCCGAACTCTTCGCGCAACTTGGCCTGCCAGCCGACAACCAGGCCATCGCACAGTTCATCGCGACGCATTCACCGCTGAGGCCAGACATCGACCTGGCCGACGCGCCGTTCTGGACACCGGCGCAGACGGCATTTTTAAAGGAAGAAAAGCTTGAAGACGCCGACTGGGCGGAGCTGGTCGACCAGTTGAACCTGGCGCTTCGCGGGTAAGCCTGCCGGCCGGAACGCACGGCCGCAGGCTTGGCTTTCAAGCCAGCGCCGCGCTCAGGGCGGCATTGAACGTGGCGCTTGGCCGCATCACGGCCTCGGCCTTGGCCGCGTCGAGCAAATAGTAGCCGCCGATGTCGGCCGGCTGGCCTTGCACCGCCTTCAATTCAGCGACGATTTTCGCCTCGTTCTCGGCGAGCACCTTGGCCAATGGTACGAAGTGCGCCTGCAGCGCCGGGTCTTCTTTCTGCGCGGCCAGCGCTTCAGCCCAGTAAAACGCCAAATAGAAATGGCTGCCGCGGTTGTCGAGTTCGCCGGTGCGGGTCGATGGGCCTTTCTTGTTGTCCAGCAGCTTGCCGGTCGCCTCGTCCAGCGTTTTCGCCAGAATTGTTGCCTTGTGGTTGCCGGTTTTCAGGCCCAGGTCTTCCAGCGACACAGCCAGCGCCAGGAACTCGCCCAGCGAGTCCCAGCGCAGGTGGTTTTCCTCGACCAGTTGCTGCACATGCTTGGGCGCCGAGCCGCCGGCGCCGGTTTCGTACATGCCGCCGCCCGCCATCAAAGGCACGATGGACAGCATTTTGGCGCTGGTGCCCAGTTCCATGATCGGGAACAGGTCGGTCAGGTAATCGCGCAGGATGTTGCCGGTCACCGAGATGGTGTCCAGGCCACGGGCGACGCGCTCCAGCGTGTAGCGCATGGCGCGCACCTGCGACATGATCTGGATGTCCAGGCCGGTCGTGTCGTAGTCTTTCAAATACAGCTCGACCTTTTTAATCAGCTCGTTTTCATGCGGACGGTAGGGGTCGAGCCAGAAGACCGCCGGCATGCCAGAGTTGCGCGCGCGCGTTACCGCCAGCTTGACCCAGTCGCGCACCGGCGCGTCCTTGACCTGGCACATGCGCCAGATGTCGCCGGCCTCGACATCCTGCGACAGCAGCACTTCGCCAGTGGCAATATCGACAATGCTGGCGACGCCGCCCTCGGCAAGCTCGAAGGTCTTGTCGTGCGAGCCGTATTCCTCGGCCTGCTGGGCCATCAGGCCTACGTTGGGCACGGTGCCCATGGTTTTGGGGTCGAAGTTGCCGTTCCATTTGCAGAAGTTGATGATCTCCTGGTAGATGCGGGCAAAGGTCGATTCGGGCATCACGGCCTTGACGTCCTTGAGGCGGCCGTTGGCGTCCCACATCTTGCCGCCGTTGCGGATCATGGCCGGCATGGAGGCGTCCACGATGATGTCGTTGGGCGAATGGAAGTTGGTAATGCCCTTGGCCGAGTCGACCATGGCCAGCTCGGGGCGGTGCTCGTGGCAGGCGTGCAGGTCGCGCTTGATCTCGTCCTGCTTGCTTTGCGGCAGGCTGGCAATCTTGCCGTACAGGTCGGCCATGCCGTTGTTGACGTTGACGCCCAGTTCCTTGAACAGGTCGCCGTGCTTGGCAAACGCGTCCTTGTAGAAGATCCGCACGCAGTGGCCGAACACGATGGGGTGGGACACCTTCATCATGGTGGCCTTGACGTGCAGGGAGAACATCACGCCGGTCTTGCGCGCGTCTTCAATTTCTTTTTCATAAAAGGCTTCCAGGGCCTTCTTGCTCATGAACATGCTGTCAATCACTTCGCGGTCCAGCAGCTTGGTGCTGGGCTTGAGCACAATGGTCTTGCCGCTCTTGGTGATGAGTTCCATCTTCACCTCACGGGCGCGGTCCAGGGTGATGGACTTTTCGCCGTGGTAAAAGTCGCCGCTGTGCATGTGCGAGACGTGCGAGCGCGAGGCCTGGCTCCACTCGGCCATGCTGTGCGGGTTCTTGCGTGCAAACTCTTTCACCGCCTTGGGCGCGCGGCGGTCGGAGTTGCCTTCGCGCAGCACCGGGTTCACGGCCGAGCCTATGCACTTGGCATAGCGGGCGCGAATCGCCTTGTCTTCATCGGTCTTGGGTTCTTCGGGGTAGTCGGGCAGGGCGTAGCCCTTGCCTTGCAATTCGCGGATGCAGGCGATCAGCTGGCCCACCGAGGCGCTGATATTGGGCAGCTTGATGATGTTGGCCTCGGGCTTCAAGGTCAGCTTACCGAGTTCGGACAGGGTGTCGGGCACGCGCTGTGCCTCGGTCAGGAATTCCGGGAAGGAGCCCAGCACGCGTGATGCCACGGAGATGTCGCTGGCGACCACGTTGACGTCGGCGGCGGCCGCAAATTTTTGCACGATGGGCAAAAAGGCACAGGTCGCCAGCAGGGGCGCCTCGTCCGTCAGGGTGTAAATAATGGTGGATTTATCAGCATTCATCGCGTCTTACTCCTTGTATTCATATCGCGGGATTTCGTATTGCAGTATTCGATCTTACGTGAGGCGGGTGTAGCCAGGCTTACAGCCGAATCATTCTAGAACCCAAATAAACCCCTGGGGCTGTCCCACATCAGTTGCTGGCGTTCCGATGGGCTTAAATAAGCCTGCCAGCGCTGCAGCATGGGGCCGTAGTCCAGGCGAAACGGTGCTTTCAGGTAGGGCCAGTCCGAGGCCCAGACACAGTGCTGCAGGCCAAAGGCCTGGATCAGGGCGTCCCAGTAGAGGCGTGTGTCCTGAAACGGGAATGCCGCAGCAGAAAATTTGACTTCTCCCGACAGCTTGACGGTGGCCCGCCCAGCGCGCCCCAGTGCCAGCAGGGCCTGAAAGCCCGCTTGTTCAATGCCGCGCGCGGCCACCGGTCGGCCGCAATGGTCAAACACCAGCTTGGCCCTCGTGCGCTCCAGGTAGGGCAGGAGTTCCAGCAACTGATCGGCTTCGACCTGGAAATTGGCCCACAGGTCCAGCGATTCAAGTTTTTGCAACAGGGCCGGCAAATGGGGCGCGTAGTAGGCCAGGCCGTTGAGGGCGATGTTCATGGCCACGCCGACCACGCCCTGGGCCTTGAGTGTGGCCAGGCTTTCCATGTCCATGTCCATCGGAACCACGGCGATGCCCTTGAAGCGGCCTTCTCCGGTGGCCAGGGCGTGCAGCAGGCAGCGGTTGTCCAGGTTGTAGCCCGAGTTGGGGCCTACCAGCAGCGCATGGCGCACACCGTGGCTGGCCATGACCGCTTGCAGGGCGGTCTGGTCGCCAATCTCCTGGCCTTGCGGGCGGTATAGCACATCGTCCGCGTAGGGGAAGCGCTGCGGATCCAGAATGTGGCAGTGGCAGTCGATGCGCGGCTCTGCAAAAAAGCCCATGGCCTAGAACGTGGCCATGATGGCTGTGTGCAACTCCGGTGTGATTTCCGGCAGCACGCCAAACCAGGCCTTGAAGGCCGGACGCGCCTGGTTGAGCAGCATGCCCAGGCCGTTCACGGTCTGGTTGCCGCGCAGCCGGGCGGCCTTGAGCAAGGGAGTTTCCAGCGGGATGTAGATGGCGTCCGACACCAGGGCGGTGACGGGCAGGCGGTCCAATTGAATCTCCAGATCAGGCTGGCCGTGCATGCCCTGGTTGGTGGTGTTCACCAGCAGGGCAATGCCGCTCAGGGCCTCGCTGCGTTCGCTCCAGTCATAGACCTTCACGCCGGCACCGAACTCGTCGGCCAGGGCCTGCGCTTTCGACTTGGTGCGGTTGACCAGGCGGATCTCCGTAGCGCCCTGGTCCAAGAGGCTGAGCACCACGGCCCGTGCGGCGCCACCAGCGCCCAGTACGGTGGCAGGGCCGGCGTTGGCTTGCCAGTCGGGCTTGGCATCCCGCAGGCACTGGATGTAGCCAAAACCGTCGTTGTTGAAGCCGTGCAGCGCGCCCTCAGGGCTCACCACAATGGTGTTGATGGCGCCCATGCGCAGTGCCAGCGGGTCCACCACGTCCATCAGTTTCATGGCGTCCACCTTGTGCGGGATGGTGACATTGCAGCCGGCCAGGCCCAGGGCCGGCAGGCCGCGAATGGCGTCTTCCAGCTTGCCGGGCTGCACCGGGAACAGGCCGTAAGCGCCTTGCAGGCCATACTGGCGGATCCAGTGGTTGTGGATGGTGGGGGAGCGCGAATGCGCCACCGGCCAGCCCATCACGCCGGCCATCACGAACTTGTTTGCCATTCTGTCGACTCCTGGTTATGCAGACTGGCGACATTATCGGAACAAGCGTGCCTGTGTTGGCGCTGATGCCGCCATACTTGATATAACAATTTTGCATTGCGGCCCTTGATCTTGAACCCCACCCCAACGCCGCCCACTTTTTGGCAGGCCTTTGTTTATTGGCTCAAACTGGGTTGCATCAGCTTTGGCGGCCCGGCCGGACAAATTGCCCTCATGCATGAAGAGCTGGTGGAGAAACGCCGCTGGATTTCCGAGCGGCGCTTTTTGCACGCCTTGAACTACTGCATGGTGCTGCCCGGCCCCGAAGCCCAGCAACTGGCCACCTACATCGGCTGGCTGATGCACCGCACCCGTGGTGGCCTGGCGGCCGGCCTGCTGTTTGTGCTGCCCTCGCTGTTGATTTTGATGGCCTTGTCCTGGGTGTACATGGCCTATGGGCAGGTGCCCGCGGTGGCTGGCGTGTTGTATGGCATCAAGCCAGCGGTGACGGCCATCGTGGCGGCCGCAGCCTGGCGCATCGGTTCACGTGCGTTGAAGAACCACTGGCTGCGCGCCATTGCGCTGCTGGCCTTTGTGGCCATCTTCGCACTCGACTTGCCGTTTCCGGTGATCGTGCTGGCGGCTGGGCTGGCTGGTTATGTGGGGGGACGCTTCGCGCCCCAGCAGTTTGCCGCGGGAGGCGCCGGCCCCGCTGGTGCCAGCCATCTGCAAGGCCGCGCGGTAGTGGACGACGACACGCCACCCCCCGCCCACGCACGGTTCAGCTGGGCCCGCTGTGCCAGGGTGTTGGTCGTTGGGCTGGGCTTGTGGTTGGCCGCCATGGGCAGCCTGATCGCACGCTTTGGCTGGGACGGTGCGCTGACGCAAATGGCCTGGTTTTTCACCAAGGCCGCGCTGCTGACCTTTGGCGGCGCCTATGCCGTGTTGCCCTACGTCTACCAGGGGGCCGTGGAGCACTTCCACTGGCTCACGCCCCTGCAGATGGTGGACGGCTTGGCACTGGGCGAGACCACGCCTGGGCCGCTGATCATGGTGCTGTCCTTTGTAGGTTTTGTGGGCGGTTGGAGTCAGGCCCTGTTTGGCAGCGACTCACGGCTGCTGGCCGGCGCAGTGGCGGCTACGGTAGTGACTTTCTTCACCTTTTTGCCGTCCTTTGTGTTCATCTTTCTGGGCGGCCCCTTCATCGAATCCACCCACGGCAATGTGAAATTCACGGCGCCCCTGACTGGCATCACGGCCGCCGTGGTGGGCGTCATCGTCAATCTGGCGGTGTTCTTTGCCTGGCATGTGCTCTGGCCTGCGGGCTTTGGCGGGCAGCTGGAATGGGCCGCGCTGGCCATTGGGCTGGTCGCAGCGGCGGCGCTCTTCAAATACAAAGTGGGCGTGATCCCCGTGGTGCTGGGCGCAGGCCTTGCAGGCCTGGCCTGGCAGATGCTGCGAGGCTAACCGTCGCCCATGCGCAGACTAATCCGGCAGAGCCACGTGGTGCGTGCCGTCGGGGGATGCCGGCACATCCGGCTCCAGGTGGTAGTAGTCACCGGCTTCGGCCGTGTAGATGTGCGCGGCGATGTGCAGGCCCTGGGGTGCGTCCAGGCTGCCCGCCGCAATCGACACCCGTTCCCCGCCTGTCTCTTCGAAGAACAGGCTGGCGCCGCAGACATTGCAAAAGCCGCGCCGAAAGCCCAGCACCGCGCTGTACCACTGCAGGCTGTCCTGGCGCAGCAGCTGGAAGTGCGCTCGTCGGCAAGCCGTGGCGGCGACGAAATGGCCACTGGTGCGGCGGCACTGCTCGCAATGGCAGGCAATGATGGCGCGCAATGTGCCACTGACGGCATAGCGCACGCCGCCGCAGGCGCAGCCGCCCGTGATGCTTGGGTTCATGGCACTCTCCGTGGTGTTGATAAGGGTATTCCTGTTGCGGAAATGGATTGTGCCTGCCCAGAATGTGCTGCAGTGCGGTACATTGCTTGCACCGTACAGGACACCGTAGACAACATGCCCAAAACCACCAGCAAAGCAGCCGGCTCCACCGAGCGGATCATCAAGAAGTACCCGAACCGCAGGCTGTACGACACCGATACCTCCAGCTACATCACCCTCACCGAGATCAAACAACTGGTGATGGACAGCGAGACCTTTGTGGTGCGCGACGCCAAAACCGGCGACGACCTGACGCGCAGCATTCTGTTGCAAATCATTCTGGAAGAAGAGGCGCAGGGCACGCCCATGTTCACCGCGCCGGTGCTGGCCAACATCATCCGCTTCTACGGACACACCCTGCAGGGCTTTATGGGCGGCTACCTGGAGAAGAACATGCAGGCCCTGATGGACATGCAGTCGCCCATGGTCAAGGGCGTGATCACCACCAATGTGTTCACGCAAATGCAGGAGCAAATGCAGAAGCAGACCGAGCAGTTTTTGGGCAGCCTGGGCATCAAGCGCTGACCCTTCAAAACGGCCCAGCTGCAAATACTGGGACAATCGGGGCATGAGCGACGTACTTATCCCCACAGCCCCCGCCGGTGCCCCGGCCAACAAAATCCCCAAGGTGGGCTTTGCCAGCCTGGGTTGCCCCAAGGCCCTGACCGACTCCGAGCTGATCCTCACGCAGCTCAGCGCCGAGGGTTACCAGACTTCCAAGACCTTCCAGGGTGCCGACATCGTGATCGTCAACACCTGTGGCTTCATCGACGAAGCGGTGCAGGAAAGCCTGGACACGATTGGCGAGGCACTGGCTGAGAATGGCCGCGTCATCGTTACCGGCTGCCTGGGCGCCAAGACCGGCAAGCTTGGGGGCAACATGGTGCGCGAGATGCACCCGCGCGTGCTGGCCGTGACCGGCCCGCATGCCACGCAGGAGGTGATGGATGCGATCCACCTGCACCTGCCCAAGCCGCATGACCCGTTTCTGGACCTGGTGCCCAGCCCCTTTGGTGTGGCCGGCATCAAGCTCACGCCGCGCCATTACGCCTACCTGAAGATCAGCGAAGGCTGCAACCACCGCTGCACTTTCTGCATCATCCCCGGCATGCGTGGCGACCTGGTGAGCCGCCCCATTGGCGATGTGCTGACCGAGGCGCATGCCTTGTTTGAAGGCGGCGTCAAAGAATTGCTGGTGATCAGCCAGGACACCTCGGCCTATGGCGTGGACGTGAAGTACCGCACCGGCTTTTGGGACGGCAAGCCGGTCAAGACCCGCATGCTGGAGCTGGTGCAGACCCTGGGCGAAATCGCCCAGCCCTATGGCGCCTGGGTGCGCCTGCACTATGTCTACCCCTATCCCAGCGTGGACGCCATCCTGCCCTTGATGGCCAGCGGCCTGGTTCTGCCGTACCTGGACGTGCCGCTGCAGCACAGCCATCCTGACGTGCTGCGCCGCATGAAGCGCCCGGCCAGCGGCGAGAAGAACCTGGAGCGCATCCAGCAGTGGCGCGCCGAGTGCCCCGAGCTGGTGGTGCGCAGCACCTTTATTGCCGGCTTTCCCGGCGAGACGGAAGAAGAGTTCCAGCATTTGCTGGAGTTCCTGGAGGAAGCCCAAATCGACCGCGCCGGTTGCTTTGCCTACAGCCCGGTGGATGGTGCTGCGGCCAATGAATTGCCCGGCATGCTGCCCGCCGAAGTGCGCGAAGATCGCCGCGCCCGCTTCATGGCCGTGGCCGAACGGGTGTCTGCCGCGCGCTTGCAAAAGCGCGTGGGCGCGACCATGCAGGTGCTGGTGGACTCCGCACCCGGTATGGGCAAAAAGGGCAGCGTGGGCCGCAGCTATACTGATGCGCCCGAGATCGATGGCGTGGTGCGTTTGTTGCCACCCGAGAAGATCAGCAAGACCCTGAAGGTGGGAGAGTTCACCAAGGCGCGCATTGTGGCCGCTGAGGGGCATGACTTGGTGGCGCAGCCGTTCTAACGGCAATACTCGTCACTTAACGAATATTTTAAGGTATCCTGTCACTTTCCACGACGGGAGAACCGGGCAATGGCACGAACGCTTGCAACCCTTGCCGAG
>JAYVNF010000515.1:0-8337 GCA_043758575.1 Rhodoferax sp. | reverse complement strand
CCACTATGAGGAGCCCACCCTTGCCCCTTCGGCGCACCCACACGCAGGCATGACAGAGGGATATGCGCCAGCTAAAGCTTCTCGTTCTTCTTGATTTTGCTGGGCTGGTAGGTCAGTGCCTGCTTGGTGATGACGCCCGGAATCTGGGTCGGGTCGGTCGGCGTGGTGCGGGTCAGGTGGTTGCTGACCTGCTCCACCTGCACGGCACTGGCGCTGGCGGTCCAGATGGACTTGAGGTTGTCCATCAGCACCTGGGAAATCGGCTTGCGCGGCGGATCTTCCACTTTTTGCGCCGCCGGCTTGTGCAGGGCCCAGTCGTGCGGCACCTGTTGGCTCGACGCCGTGCGTTTCACCGGGTCCGGCACACTGGTGTAGGTGGGCTCGCCCTCGTTGTTGGGCGGGGTCTGCCCGGCCGTGTGCAGGGCCGGGTTCACGTGGTTGATCACGCTGGGCTCGGGCTCCAGCGGCGGGCTGGGTTCGGTGCTGGGGTTGACGGGTGCGACCGGAATGGTGGCGCCGGCCTTGGACAGCACCGCATCCGCAACCACAGGGCGCAAATTAGGGGATCGTTCAATGGATGGCAGCGACACTTTGTTTTAGGCTCTAGGCCCCTCCGGTTACTTTTTCTGCTTGGCGTACCTTTCATAACGGCAGATTTAGGGGGCAATTAAGGCCTATTTTCAAATTTCCTGAAAATAAATGGCCGACACCGGCGCCGTAGCGACTCAAAACGCCTTGCGAATCACAGTTCCGGTGAACACATAGGGCAGGCGCGGGCCCTGGCGCTCGCTGACACCGCCCTTGGCCTCCACGCTCATGCCAAGCTGGCCCACCCCGGCCAGGGTGGTATCGGTGGCGGTCAGGCGCAGGGTTTTGAGCTTGGGCGGCAGAATGCCCAAGGAGCGTGGCGTCGTAGCACCCGTGCTACCGGTGTCGCCCGCGTCGCCCGCTGAGGCTGCCCCGGCCGCCGCCGCCATGGCCCATAGCTGCATGCTGTCTTCAGCGCCCTCCACCACCGCGTTCAAACGCTGCAGCTGCAAATAGCCATCGCCCGAGAGCTGGGTCACCAGCATGGCCGGTGCGCCTTGGGCGTCTTGCAACACCGCCACAAACTGGAGCTGCGCGGTCTGCTGCACCTTGTGCTGCAGATCCTGCAGCTGCGCCACAAACTGCTGGTACATGCTGATGCCTGCTGTGGCACCGACGGCCAGCAGCAGCAAACAGAAATAGGTGGCGGCGCGCCAATAGCCCCTGGGTGCGGCGTTTGGCATGGGGGTCGGTTCAGAGGTGTTCATAGGATCAAGCTGCCTTTCGCATGGAGCCGGTTGCCACACAGCGGCTGTGCCAGGACAGGGCTTCGTTCAACAGGTGTGGCGTGTGTTTGCCGCCGGCGCTGGCCAGGGCGCGTTCAAAGTAGTCGCGCAGGGCCGCACGGAAGTCGGGGTGGGCGCACTTCTCGATCACCAGGCGCGCGCGCTGCGTGGGCGAGAGGCCGCGCAGATCGGCCAGGCCCTGCTCGGTGACGATGATTTCCACATCGTGCTCAGTATGGTCCACGTGCGAAACCATCGGGACGATGCAGGAGATGGCCCCATCCTTGGCCGTGGACGGCGTCATGAAAAAGGACAGGTAGGCGTTGCGGGCAAAGTCGCCCGAGCCGCCTATGCCATTCATCACGCTGCTGCCCATGATGTGGGTGGAGTTGACGTTGCCGTAAATGTCGGCCTCTATCATGGCGTTCATGGCGATCACGCCCAGGCGGCGCACCAGCTCGGGATGGTTGCTCACCTCCTGGGGGCGCAGCACGATGCGCTCGCGGTAGAAGGCGATGTTGTCGTTGAACTCTTTGAGCGCGGCCGGGCTGAAGGACAGCGCCGTGGCCGAGGCCATGCTGAGCTTGCCGGACTTGAGCATCTCCAGCATGCCGTCCTGTAGCACCTCGGTGTAGCTGGTCATGTTCTCGAACGGCCCTAGGTTCAGGCCGGAGAGCACGGCATTGGCGATATTGCCCACGCCCGACTGCAGCGGCAGCAGTTCCTTGGGCAGGCGGCCCAGGGCCACCTCCTGCGACAAAAAGTCGATGATGTGGGCGGCAATGCGCTGCGAGTTGTCATCCGGCGCGGCAAAGGCACTGTTGCGGTCCGGTTGGTGGGTGTAGACCACCGCCGCCACCTTGCTCCAGTCGCATTGCAGGTAGGGCTCCCCAATGCGGTCTCCAGCATGCAGCAGCGGAATCGGCTGGCGCTGCGGCGGCAAGCGGGTGCCGTAGTAGATGTCGTGCATGCCCTCCAGGCCCGGGTTTTGCAGGGTGTTGATTTCCAGAATGATGGTGTCGGCCAGCTGCAGCCAGGTCTTGTTGTTGCCAATCGAGGTCGAGGGAATCAAGCGCCCGTCCGGCGTTACGCCGGCCACCTCCACCACCGCCACATCCAGCTTGCCCAAGAAACCAAACCAGGCCAGCTGCGCCACATGCGAGAGGTGGATGTCGGTGTACTGAATCTGGCCGGCGTTGATCTGCCTGCGTACCGTCGGGTCCGACTGGTAGGGCAGGCGCATGGAAATGCCCTCGGCCTGGGCCAGCACACCGTCCAGCTCGGCCGCGGTGGACGCGCCGGTCCACAGGCCGATGCGGAAGTCCTCGCCCGCGGCATGCAGCTTTTGGATGCGCTCGGCCAGCGCCTGCGGTACCGCCTTGGGGTAGCCGGCGCCGGTAAAGCCGCTCATGCCCACATGCGCACCAGCTGGAATCAGGGCGGCAGCGGCAGTGGCCGACAGGGTCTTGGCGCTAAGAGTTTGTGAATCGAAAACAGGGCTTTGCATAAGGGAATAGACTGGTTGGGCGCGCTGCAGTATGGGCGCTAGCGCTAAGACCGCAGCTGATCTTAGCAGCCAAAAGTTCACGAACTAGGGTTTACCCTGAGTTACACTCCCTTTCATGCCCAACGCCGCCCTGTCTTTGCGCCTCTCCCGACCCAGCTCCCTCAATTCCAAAACGCTGACCGGCATTGGCCTGCTGGTAGCCGCCGTGGCCTGTTTTGCCTTGCTGGACACCACCACCAAGCGCATCACCGCCGAAGTCCCTTTGCTGATGGCGGTGTGGGCCCGTTACTTTTTTCAGGCGCTGTTCACCACCGCCCTGGTGCTGCCGCAAAAAGGCCTTGCTGTTTTAAAAACCGACCGGCTGGGCATGCAGCTGACCCGCGGCCTGCTGCTGGTGATGGTGACCCTGCTGGCCTTTTCCAGCCTGCATGTGATGCCGGTGGGCGAGTTCACGGCGATTGTCATGACCACGCCGCTCTTGGTTACCCTGCTGGCCGCGCGCCTGCTGGGCGAGCATGTGTCACCCATCCGTATGGCCCTGGTGGCCGGTGGTTTCATCGGCACGGCGATCATCGTGCGCCCCGGCGGCAACGCGGTGAGCTGGACCAGCTGGCACATGCTCCTGCCACTGGGCCTGGTAGTGGCCAATGCCGCCTTCCAGTTGCTCACCAGCAAGTTGACGCGCACCGAGTCCACCATGACCACGCAGCTCTACACCAGCTGGGTGGGCGCGGCCCTGACCAGCATCCCCCTGCTCTGGAGTTGGACCGCCATTGGCGACCCCCTGCTGTGGCTCGGCCTGCTGCTGATGGGTGTGGCCGGAGCGGTCGGGCACTTTCTGATGATCATGGCCTTTGAGCGTTCGCAGGCGGCCACGCTCATGCCCTATATGTACCTGCAAATCGGCTTTGCCATGCTAGGTGGCTGGATCGTGTTTGACCACATCCCGGACCATGTCTCGCTGATCGGCATAGGCCTGATCGCCCTGTGTGGCACCGCGGGCGGCCTGCTCACGCTGTACGAATCGCGGCTGCGGCAACCAGCCTAGGCGGGCGCCGGGCCGCTAGCCCTTCTTGGGCCCCAGCGCCACCCCACTCAAGCCTGCCACCAGCGGCGGCAACATCGGCACCATGGCCTCAGGGCCACCCTGTTGCAGCCCCAGTCCAAAACTGTTTTTGACCGCGTTGCCCAATGGATTGGCGACTGCCGCGTCATCGGCCATGGACTCCAGGTAGCGCAAATCCTTGAAGGCGTTGGTCAACGTGAACTTGTGCGCCTCCTTGTTGCCGTTGAGCGTGTACTCCATGAAGGTCTGGTAGAACAGGCAGTCCATGCGGCCGTTGCGTATCACCGCGTCGAACATGGGTGGCGTGATGCCCACTGCCTGTGCCAGCGTCAGCGCCTCGGCATACAGGGCCGCATAGCCCAGCGAGACAAAGTTGTTGATCAGCTTCATGCGGTGCCCGGTGCCGGGTGCGCCCACATGCACAATGCGCGCGGCCCAGGTTTGCAGCAGCGGCAGGATGCGCTCAAACACGGCCGGCTCGGCGCCCACCATGGTGTCCAGCGTACCGGCCCAGGCCTCCTTGGGCGTGCGGCTCAGCGGGGCATCCACCAGGTGCACGCCAATCGCTGCCAGCTCGGCCGCCAGTGCCGTGGTGGAGGTGGGGTCCGAGGTCGAGCAGTCCACCACCACACTGCCATGCTCCAGTGCACTCTGAAGCCCGTGAGGGCCACGGATCAGCGCCTCGACATCGTTGGATCCGGTCACGCACAAAAACACCACTGAGGCGTGCTGCGCCACCTCGGCCGCAGAGCCGCGCAACACGGCACCGCGCTGCTGCAAATCGGCCGTGGCCGCATTGCTTGTGCGTGCGTAAATGGACAGGGCATAGCCCTTGTCCACCAGGTTTTTCGCCATGCCGTGGCCCATCAGGCCCAGGCCGAGAAAGCCTACGGTTTCTTGTGTTGCTGTCATGCTTGCCTCGTGGGGTTTGTGTTCACCAGCATTGGTGCACCCAGGGCTTGGCAAACTGTTCGTACACAGTTTGCACGGCCTGCATCTGCGCGTCGCTCAGCGGCGCCAGGTCGGCGGCACTGACGTTATCGGCCACCTGCTGTGCGCGCTTGCCGCCGGGGATGGCACAGGTCACGGCCGGGTGCATGGTGATCCAGCGCAGGGCAAATTGGGCCATGCTCATACCGACGGGTACCAGCGGGCGCAGCGCCTCCACGGCGGCCAGGCCCTTGTCATAGTCCAGCCCGGAAAAGGTTTCGCCCTTGTCGAAGTGTTCGCCCTGGCGGTTGAACAGGCGGTGGTCATCGGCGGCGAACTGGGTCTGCGCCGTCATCTTGC
The DNA here is from genome assembly GCA_043758575.1 of Rhodoferax sp. GTDB lineage: Bacteria > Pseudomonadota > Gammaproteobacteria > Burkholderiales > Burkholderiaceae_C > Allorhodoferax. The sequence continues at coordinate 3,161 of JAYVNF010000515.1, read as the reverse complement.
CCGACAGCAGACCGGAGGACAGCGGCAGGCGCGCCAGAATGCCCACGCCCTTCGCTTGCGTCTGCGCAAACAGCAAATCAGAGGGCCGCTGGCGCAGGATGTTGTAGACGATTTGCACGCTCTGCACGCCGGGAAACTCGATGGCCTTGAGCGCCTCCTCCACCTTCTCCACGCTCACGCCGTAGTGGCGCAGCTTGCCCTCCTGTTGGAGTTCACCTAGCACACCAAACACCTCGGGCATGTAGTACACCTGCGTGGGCGGGCAGTGCAGCTGCAGCAGGTCCAGCGCCTCGGTGTTCAGGTTGACCAGGCTGCGCTCGACAAAGGCACGCAGGTTGGTGCGGTTATAGCCTTCGGCCACATGCGGATTCAGGCGCCGCCCGGCCTTGGTGGCAATGTAGAAGGGCTCGCTGCGCTCCTGGCGCAGCCGCGCCAGCAGGCGCTCGCTGCGGCCGTCGCCATAGACATCGGCGCTGTCAAAGAAGTTGACGCCCAGGTCCAGCGCCTGGTGCAGCGCGCCCATGGATTCGCTGTCGTCCACATCGCCCCAGGTGCCGCCTATGGCCCAGGCGCCAAAACTGACGGTAGAAATGTTCCAGCCGGTACGGCCTAAAGGTCTGTATTGCATGCAAAGACTCCGATTAAAGTTTCACCACCACGCGCCCGCGCACCTTGCCGGCCAGCAGGTCGGCGGCCACGCCTATGGCGTCTTCCAACGCGATCTCGGTGGTGATGGCGTCCAGTTTGGCGATGTCCAGATCACGCGCCAGCCGGGCCCAGGCCGCTTCGCGTTTTGCCAATGGTGCCATCACGCTGTCAATGCCGTAGAGCGTGATGCCGCGCAGGATGAAGGGCGCCACCGAGCCGGGAAAGTCCATGCCCTGGGCCAGACCGCAAGCCGTCACGGCGCCGCCGTAACGGGTGCTGGCACAGGCATTGGCCAGGGTGTGGCTGCCCACACAGTCCACCACAGCAGTCCAGCGCTCCTTGGCCATGGGCTTGCCCGGGTTGGAGAGTTCGGTGCGGTCGATTACGCTGCTGGCGCCCAGCGACTGCAGATACGCGGCCTCCTGCATGCGCCCGGTCGAAGCCACCACCGTATAACCGAGCCGGGACAGCAGCGTCACCGCCACGCTGCCAACACCGCCGTTGGCGCCGGTGACCAGCACCTCGCCGTCGCCGGGCTGCACGCTGTGCTGTTCCAGTGCCATCACGCACAGCATGGCGGTGTAGCCGGCCGTGCCTATGGCCATGGCCTGGCGTGTGCTGAAGGCCGCTGGCAGGGCCACCAGCCACTCGGCCTTGACGCGCGCAGTCTGTGCCAGCCCGCCACTGTGCGACTCGCCCACACCCCAGCCGTTGAGCAGCACCTTGTCACCGACCTTCCAGCGCGGGTTCTGGCTGCTGTAGACGGTGCCGGCAAAGTCAATCCCGGGCACCAGGGGAAAGCGCCGCACCACCGGCGCACTGCCAGTGATGGCCAGGCCGTCCTTGTAGTTCAGGGTGGACCATTCCACGCCCACCGTCACATCACCCTCGCCCAGCACGGCGTCGTCAATGCTTTGCACACTGGCAGCAAACACGCCATCGGTCTTGGTCAGCAAAATTCCTTTGAACATCGACTCTTCCTTTTTATGGTGGGGCCCATTATTGAGCACGAAGGCGGTCGCCCGGGACCGGCGTTCGAATGTCCGTTAACGCACTTAGGGTCAAGTGCTGCAGGACTATGTGTAGGATTTATGTCCTCAAAATAAGAATTTATTTCCGTCGCCCGTGTTCAAAATTGGGAAAAATGCCGCATACTGACTCGTTAATAATGAACGAACTTAACTACAAGAATATTGTGGGTGAGAAGGTCCGAGCTCTGCGCAAGAGTGCGGGACTTTCGCAAGAAGTGTTGGCAGAGCGCTGCGGCATCTTTCGCACCTACCTGAGCCGGATCGAGTCCGGTGCCGCGAACCCCTCTTTGGTGGTTTTGGTTACCCTTGCAAATTCATTGGGTGTAGAACCCCATGTGCTGCTGCTAGCCTGAGCGCTTCACCTGAAGCCCTGGCCTGAAAGGCTTCAGGCTCCCACCTCGTCACGCTGAGCGCCATCCAGATGGCGGGTGTCTGACCACCCCACCAGTGTCATGGCCTCAGGCGTCCACAGCAGCCGGTTGATGGCGGTATTGCCCAGCTCCCAGGTGCGCGGCGCACTGACGCTTTGCTGCGTGGCCAGGCGGTACAACATGTCCAGCACCCCTCCATGCGCGACCAGCACGATCTGCTCACCAGGGTGCTGCAGCGCAATCTCATTGACCGCCTGCCCCACGCGGGCCATCACCTGCAAGGGGCTTTCACCGCCCACTGGCGCAAAGTCGGGCTCGCGAATACGCCACAGACGCGACTCTTCAGGCCACTGGGCCTCGATGGCGGCATAGGTGTGGCCCTCGAACTTGCCAAAGCCACGCTCGCGCAAGCCGGTATGGGTCTGCACCGAAAGCGCCAGCTCGGTCTGGGCCGAGGCAATCGCCTGGGCCGTCGCATAGGCACGTGACAGGTCGCTGGAATAGACCGCGTCCAGTGTTTCTTCGGCCAGCGCCTGGGCCACCCGCTGGGCCTGCCAGCGGCCTTTTCCATTCAGGGCGATATCGAGCTGGCCCTGGATGCGGGTGTCCACATTCCAGTCGGTTTCACCATGGCGAACGGCGATGATGCGGGTAGCGCCCGGCATCAGGGAGTGGCGGGCGGTTTGCCCGGAAGCTCGATGACCACTTTGCGCGGACCCGCAGGGGGCGCCGGGTAACCGGCCAGTGCCGCATCCATTACCACCGGCAGCAAATTGGCGCTGTCGCCCCAAGGGCCATCAAAACTGGCGGTGGTCTCGTACACCAACTGGCCCGAGGCACTGTCGCGCAGCAGAATGCGCACGGCGTGGCGGTACCAGGGTGCTTCCATCATCAGCGCCAGGCCGTCATGGTGGTGCCAGCCGTGTGGCCCCCAAAAACCGCCCAAGGACATGCTGGCAGAGGGATACGGCGAAGTGATGGCGGTGATTTGCACCGACACCTGCACCGCATAGCGTGCCGTCGGGGCGGCTGCTGCGGTGCCGGCCACGGCGCCCGCAACCAAGGGTGCGGGCGTCAGGCCGACCTTGGCCAGGGCGGCCTGGGCCAGGGC